>CAMBDR010000166.1 GCA_945864765.1 Janthinobacterium lividum
TCACCCCAGCTTTGGTATGGCCCTGGTGGGGCGATTGCTCGAAGCGCAGGGGTTTCGGGTGGGCATTATCAGCCAGCCGGATTGGCATTCGAATGATGCTTTTCGCACATTGGGAAAACCGCGCCTGTATTTTGGCGTCACCTCGGGCAATATGGATTCGATGGTCAACCGCTACACCGCCTACCGCAAGGAAAGAGCGGAAGACGCCTACACCCCCAATGGTGAAGCCAATAAGCGCCCGGATCGCACCCTGGCGGTCTACGCGCAATGTGTGCGCAACGCATGGCCCGGTGTGAATGTGGTGGTGGGCAGTATTGAAGCGAGCTTGCGCCGGATTGCGCACTACGATTACTGGTCCAACAAAGTGCGGCGCTCGGTTTTGCCCGATTCCAAAGCCGACTTGCTCTTGTTTGGCAACGCCGAACGGGCATTGGTGGAAATTACCCATCGTCTGGCGCAGGGCGAATCGATTCATAAAATCCGCGATGTGCGCGGCACCGCCTTCATGACCAGCCTGGGTTGGAAACCCGCTGCCGACTGGGAAGAAGCCAATTCCAGCCGCATCGATACCCCCGGTAAAATCGATGCCATGCCCGACCCGTATGCGATGGCACCGGAAAACAAAACCGAATGTGCCAGCAATAACGGCAATACACCCGATGCGACTGCTGCTGCGCACGCCCCCAAGCCGATCAAAATCCTCTCGCGCGAAGAACGCCGCGCGCAAATGGCCGAACAACGCGAAAAAACCGTGGTACGCCTGCCCTCATTCGAGCAAGTATCCACCGACCCGGTCATGTACGCCCATGCCTCACGCGTATTTCACCTCGAATCCAACCCCGGCAACGCCCGCGCGCTGGTGCAAGCACATGGCAAGCGCGATGTCTGGCTCAACCCGCCACCGCTGCCACTGTCGATGGAAGAAATGGATGGCGTCTACGATTTGCCGTATGCCCGCGCGCCCCACCCCGCGTATGGCAATGCGCGCATCCCGGCCTGGGAAATGATCCGCTTTTCGGTGAACATTATGCGTGGCTGTTTTGGCGGCTGCACCTTTTGCTCGATTACCGAACACGAGGGCCGCATCATTCAAAGCCGCTCGGAACCGTCCATCTTGCGCGAAATTGAAGAAATCCGCGATAAGGTCAAGGGCTTTACCGGCGTGATTTCTGACCTGGGTGGGCCAACCGCGAATATGTATCGGCTGGCCTGCAAGGAAAAAACCATTGAAGAGAGTTGCCGCCGCCTGTCCTGCGTTTACCCGACCATTTGTAGCAACCTCAATACCGATCACAGCAGCCTGATCTCGCTCTACAGAAAAGCGCGCGCCCTGCCGGGGATTAAAAAAGTGCTGGTTAGCTCCGGCCTGCGCTACGATCTGGCGGTGCGCTCACCCGAATATGTGAAGGAATTGGTCACCTACCACGTGGGCGGTTTGCTCAAAATCGCGCCCGAACATACCGAAGCCAATACTCTCTCAAAAATGATGAAGCCGGGCATGGGCAGTTATGACGAATTCAAAAAAATGTTTGATCGCTATTCTGCCGAAGCAGGCAAAACCCAGTATTTAATCCCCTATTTTATTGCCGCCCACCCCGGCTCCAGCAATGAAGACATGCTTAATCTGGCATTGTGGCTAAAGAAAAACAATTTCCGCCTCGATCAGGTGCAAACCTTTGTACCCACCCCGATGGCCATGGCCACCACCATGTACCATACCCGCAAAAACCCCTTGCACAAGGTGACGGAAGATTCGGAAGTCGTAGAAACCGCACGCGGTGGCGAGGGGCGACGCCTGCAAAAGGCATTTTTAAAATACCACGAACCGGCCAACTGGGATATTTTGCGTGAAGGCTTGCAACAAATGGGCCGCGCCGATTTGATCGGCAATGGGGCCAAACATTTGATTCCGGCCTGGAACCCCGGTGAAAGGCCCACCGGTTCTCTGCTGCGCCACACCCAGGCTGCGGCAAAAGTCCAGGTACAAGCTGCGCCGGAACGAACACCATCCAAAGCCGAAGCACTGGGCTTGAAATTTTCCGTACCCGCCAAGATGCGTAAAGCAGCCCCGGCCAATCAGGCCACACGCAAAAAGCCGACGCGATAAGCATCAACTTTAACAATGAGCAATAAGCTGGCGCGATCACAACCCGCGCCGCAATGAAAAACGGCCCACGCAGGGCCGTTTTTCATTCAATGAGGCATTTTGCCATCATTTTAACTGCGAGTTTTACTGCCAATTTTACTGCGTCAGGTTGAGCGTATAAGCACCGGTTCTACCCGAGCCATAACTGGTGACTTCAATCGTGTAGACACCACTACTACCGGCTGGCAAAGTAAAGCTGCCAGTGGATGCCGGGATACGCGAATTGTAGCCGCCACCGCCATCATCGTCCGACTTGATGACGATGCCGGAAGGATCACGCAGATACACATAGGTATCAAACACAGGCGAAGTCAGCAAAATGGTCACGGCACGACCAGGCGCACTGGTAAAGGTGTAGCGGTCGGTATAGTACCCGCTGCCACGCGCACCGGTTGGGCAAGTTGACAATTGCAAATTACCGTTGATGGCGACACCACTACTGATTGGCGTGCCGCAAACCGGTGCTGGCAGCGTGGTGCCGGCTTGATTCAAACCAAGCGACAGCATGGGGCCTGCTCCGATGATATAAGCCGTTGTGCTGCGCGGCGTACCCGTATTGGCAGCCACCGAATAGTTGATGGTGGCCGTGCCAGTACCGCTCAAGCTGGAAGCAACCGTCATCCAGGCGGGAATCGAACTCAAACTCCAGTTGCAACTGCTGTTGGCATTGATGGTGAAACTGCCGGTACTGCCACCAATGGGCAAGCTAATGCTGTTCGGGTTCACGCTCCAGGTGAGGCAAGGGTTGGCTTCCTGATTGAAAACCATGGTTTTGGCATAGCCCGGCCCACTCAATTGGCCCGACGCGCTACGTGCCCCACCGAGGCTGCCCGACACCACATTGGCCGCCACGTTGAAGGAAAAACTGCCATTGCCCGTGCCGCTGCTGGCCGATGTCGCGCTAATCCACGATGGCAAACCGCTAACGCTCCATGGGCAAGTGGCGGGTGCCGTCACTTGCACCGTGCCAGAACCGGCTGCGGCCGTGTAGTTAAACACATCGGCCGACAGGGTTGGAAGGGTTGGACACAATGGCGTGGTCGGCTGGGTGATGGTCGCGGCGATGTTACCCAAAGAAAAAGTTGCGCTCCGATCTGTACCAGTCGCATTCGCCGGAATGGTCAAATTCACCGTCATGCTACCTGAGGTAGACATTTGCCATGGCCCACTGCTATCCGGGCTGGCCCAAGCTGGCAAATTCGTCATTTCAAAGCGGCAACCGGGCGCTGCGTTGACGGTAAAACTCAATTGACCACCAGCTGAACCAATGTTTTGCGTGGCACTGCTTAAAGCAATCTTTTGCGGCGCACAGGCTGCACTCCAGACTGCGGCATAAGTCGTGGCCACATTTTCTGCGCCCCCGCCAGCGAGCAGCAAATCGCCGCCAGGCAGCAAGGAAACACTGGTCTCACGCGCGGCGCTACGCCTTGGCCCGGTCACATTCCATTGCCCACTGACGCTATCGTAATGCATCAAATTTGTAGTATAGCCGTCGGTATAAATAACATTGCCATTGGCCAGGGGTGTAGCCACCCTCAGTGCAGTATTAAGACCAATCGGCATGGTGCTGCCAGGGCTAAATTGGCCCGTGGCCGGATCATAAATTTCACTGGTATTCAGAAAAGAACCATTAGAACCGCCTGCGACCAAAACTTTACCATCAGGCAACAAAACCGGAACTGATTGGTAGCGGGTGGCGGCCATGGAACCTGTTTCAGTCCACAGATTGGTAACCGGGTCCCAGATTTCAACCCGACGGCTATAACCGCTGGCAGAGCCGCCCACTTTCAACACCCGGCCATCAGCCAGCACCACCACCCCGTGCCAACCCGTTGCCTCCACCAGGTTACCGGTTTTGGTAAAAACACCCGTTTGCGGATCGAACACTTCGCCATAACTACTGCCACCGCCATAGCCATCGGTATTCATGACAAAAACCCGGCCATCAGGCAATAGTCTTGCCGTGGTACGGTAACGGGAAGCATTCATGTTGCCCGTCGCACTCCACTGGCCAGTGGCAGGATCATAGATTTCTGCCGTATTAGTGGACGACTGGGAGGTGCCGGCAAACCCACCCATGACCAGTACCCGGCCATCTTTGAGAGTGGCTGCGCCATGCTCCATGCGCCCGGACAGCATTGACCCGGTGGCGGTGAAAACACCCGTTGCCGGATCATAGATTTCAGCGCTGGTAAAAAGCGGGATGGCCGATGAAACCCGTCCCCCACTTAACAGGATGCGCCCATCCGCCAGGGTGCTGGCTTGATGAAACATACGGGCGACATTCATCGTACCCGTGGTAACGGTAGCGTGTGCAGGTAAAGCGGAAACGGCTAACAGAACTGAAAAGGAAGCAGCCAAAAGCTGGCGCAATGAGTGGGATGAGGTGTTATTTGTACGTGCTGCGGCGCGTGCTGAAAACAATATTTTCTCCTGGATAAGGTGAAGCTTGTGTTGAATTTCAAAAGATGCGACATCTTAGCCGATTAATTGCCGCATGTCAACACAAATATTGCCGAAAGACATGATTTGCCGCGCCGATTGCAATGGCTATTTGCGGCGGGCGAACTCAACACGCAGCCAAAAAACGCAGCCTCAAACACTCAGACCCAAACACTCAGACTCAAACACGCACCAATCCCCCCTTGTATTCATTGAGCTTGAAGACGCTCACCACCTGCAATAATTTATCGGCCTGATCGCGCATGGCCGAGGCAGCGGCGGCGGCTTGTTCCACCAGCGCCGCATTTTGCTGGGTCACATCATCCATTTGGGTAATGGCGATATTGATTTGTTCGATACCGGAGGTTTGTTCTGCACTGGCTTGGGTAATATCGCCCATGATATCGGTCACACGCCGGACGCTGGCAAGGATTTCTTGCATCGTTGCGCCAGCCTGATCCACCAATTTGCTGCCGCTATCGACTTTTTCTACCGAGTCATTGATCAGTGTTTTGATTTCCTTGGCCGCACTGGCAGAACGCTGGGCCAGCGAGCGCACTTCCGCTGCCACCACGGCAAAGCCGCGCCCTTGCTCCCCGGCACGCGCCGCCTCGACTGCGGCATTGAGCGCCAAAATATTGGTTTGAAAGGCAATGCCATCAATCACGCTAATAATATCCGCGATTTTGTGTGCCGATTCATTGATCGATCCCATCGTCGTCACCACTTGGCTCACCACCGCCCCGCCCTTGCTGGCGACATCCTGCGCCGATTGCGCCATCCGGTTGGCCTGGAGCGCATGTTCCGCGTTTTGCTTGACGGTGGCCGCCAATTGTTCCATGGATGAGGCGGTTTCTTCGAGCGAACTGGCTTGTTGTTCGGTGCGCCCCGACAAATCCAGGTTGCCCGCTTCAATTTGCGCCGATGCGGTCGCGATGGCATCCGTACCAGCGCGCACCTGCCGCACAATACCCACCAAGCTTTCTCGCATATGCTTCATCGCCTCTTGCAAGTGGCCGACTTCATCCTGGGATTCCACCGTCACTTCCCAGGTTAAATCGCCTTGCGCCACGTGGTCCGCTGTGATGACGGCTTTTTGCAAGGGTTGCGTAATCGAACGTACCACCACCATACACAACCAGGCAGTCAAGCCAAGCAAGGCCAAAACCACCGCCATGATGGTGTAAAAAGTTGAAGTCAAGGCATCAATCCGCGCCTGTAATAATTTGCTTACCTGGCCCAACAAGAATTCATTGGTTTTGATTTGCGTGGCAATGGCCTCGCTCACGCTGGCAAAGTACTGTGCCGGGGCATAATTGATTTGTTCGGCCCTGAGGATGTTTTGCTCCGTGAGAGCCGCCATTTTTTTGCTCATGTCCTGTTCCAATTGGACCAGCTCATCTAATTTTGCTTTCAAACCGACATTGACATTGGCGACTTTGTTTAAAGCGGATCGATTCGCATCATACGCATCCACCACCCGCCCAAGTAAAGAAGTGAGTGCGATTTTATCGTCGATCTCCGCCTTTTTGGCAGCCAACATGCCCACCCCTTTGCCACGCAAACGCGCCAGCGTTTCAATCATGGCGGGGCCACGCAATAAGGTGACATCAATCAAATAATAGGTTTCAAATTCCGGGTCCAGGCTTAAACCATAATAATCGTTTAGAAAATCGACGAAATTCATCAAACTTGTCACTTGGCTACTGTGCGCGGCGAAACTCTCTGGCGGCGTGCCTTGGGTCGCCTTATTCAGCACCCCCGCCCAATCGCCCTTGTGTTGCTGCCATGCATCACTAATGGCGCGATTATTCAGTTGTTTGATCAGTTCTTGCAACTGCAGTTGAGCCTGTTCAACTTCTTGCTGCTTGGCTGCACGACCAGTTTGGGCTGCCGCATCGCCAGAGAGCGCCATATTGCTCAAGCCACGATGCTGTTGCGTCAAAAGAATCAAGCCAAGTGTGGCTCGCAGCGGGGGCAAACCACGCACTTCCTGCTGCGCAGCCTGAATGGCCTTGTTGGATTCATATACATACAGGCCCAAAGGCACAGCCAATGCAATTCCACTCAATATGCCTAAAACAGTAAATTTTTGCCACAACAACAATCTGGACAGTATCGTTTTCATCTTGAAGCCTCCTTGCCAGCAAGTTTAACGCTTCAATATGACCATTTTCCTGTCATGGTAAATTTTTTTTAGACATGATGCGCAAAAGCGGCATTGCTGGCCAGCCTGTTAGCGGCGAGGCAATAGTCGGCAGTAGTGAAAGCATTTTACGTCCCGAGCGATGTTGTTAAAACGCAGGGCTAAAATGGCCTTGCTCATCGTTATACCGCGCACTGACCAAACTGACCGCATCCTGGCCCAAAGCAGCACTGGTGCGCACGGTGCCAAATTCAACGGGTTTAAAAACAGGCCAATACGTGCCTACCGGAATGGAAAAATTCACTTTTACCTGATTTGGATAGCAGGCATAAAACTGTGCCAGCCGTTGGCGCAAACGGCCAACCTGAATCCGCACCACCGGATCACTGGCCGGGTAGTAATCGGCAGGGTCACGGTCAAACACATCCAGTGCAATCGCATATTCACAGGTATTGCGCCGACTGCCGGCGATGCCTTGTTCAACCAGATAGCGCAGCAGGCGACACATGCGGCGCGCACGCGAAAAAACATTGCTCCGTAAAATCTGGTCCAGGGCAAGGCGAATTTCTTCGTGAGACAGATTCGTGGATAAGGAACGGGAATGAACGACAATTCCATCCAATTCAGGTGCAAATTCAAAAGCTGACATAATAATCTCCGGTACAAAACAAGTCTCTCAAATGGTCCAGCGTAATCAGGTTCTGGGACCGCTGTATTTTTCTACGAGGTGAGGTGCTTGTTTTGCGCTTGCCGCGCTATTTACGCCACACCTCGTTGATCCATGTATGCAAGATAACGAGATTGACGTTGCAGTGCGAACACATGTCATAACACTAAATAACAGTTGATAACGACAGGACAAACGGTTATCGCAAGGCAACATGGCGAGGGGTGACAGCATGAGTGATGCTATTTTGACACCTTAAAAACTTTACCAGGCACAATTTTTAAAAAAAGCAAGCCACTGTTGCCAAAAAGACTTTTTCAACACAGAAGCCCCAATCTTGAGGTCACTAGTGTGGGAAAAACATCCCTGCCAATCCATTTCCACATGGAAATGAATCCGTATGTAATGGAATTGGCACTGGTGTAATGCAGTGTGAGTTTGGGTGGGTTTGGCTTGGTTGGTGTTCAGATTGAAAACTTGCCCTGTATCATTTTGGCACGGCTGGCTTTGTTACGACAAATTTTGCAAAACAAATTGCTCAAACTGCGCCAAAGGC
>CAMBDR010000167.1 GCA_945864765.1 Janthinobacterium lividum
CGCCACATCGCTCAAATCGGCCCCTTGCTCCCAACAGGCCGCCAGCAAACGAGGCAAACGGGCTGATCGGGTCAAAGTAAAATTGAACGATAGTACTGGCTTGATCTGACATACACCCCTCCTTCAAAAACGCATTCCCCAGCAAATAATTCGCCTATTTTTTCGGCTTCAACACATCCTGCCCCGAGCCAAAGCTGATCGGCGCTTGCGCCGCCAGCCAGGCAAACGCAACATACGCCGCAGTGGCCTGGTTAATGCGCGCCGGGACGATTTTATCAAACGTATCGTCGTGCGTATGGTGCAAATCAAAATAATCGTCCGCCTTTAAATCGAGATCAAAACTGGCGGTGGCGGCATTACGTAACATACCCATATCCGGGCCGGGGTGAGCTTCATTATTGCCCGCTTCAACCCCCAACGGTGCCAGCACAGAGTGCATTTGCTTGACCAGCCCCAGCGCTTGGGGCGCAACGAAAGACGAAAAGCGCACCACCGGGCCTTGCCCCAAATCCGCTTCAGCCGCAGCATGAATTTGCCCAAGCTGCGCCTGATGCGCCGCCAAATAAGCCCGGCCACCATAGAGGCCGGTTTCTTCATTGGCAAACAATACCACCCGAATGCTACGCCGGGGCCGCTCGCCTTTGCGCTTGATGAATTCTGCCGCCGCCATGGTGATGGCGCAGCCGGCACCATCATCCGAGGCACCGGTGCCCAAATCCCAGGAATCCAGATGGCCGCCGATCAGCACATATTCCTGCGCTAAATCGGTGCCGGTCATTTCACCAATCACATTGTGGGAGGTATAATTTTCACCCACGCTACTACCCAGGGTCAGATTCATGCTCACCGCTGGGCCACGTTTCATCAGGCGCGCCACCAAATCGGCATCGGCATTGGAGAGCGCCGCCGCCGGAATTTGCGCGATGTCCTTTTCGTAGCGCATGGCCCCGGTATGCGGGAAGCGGTGGCTGTCCGTACCCACCGAACGAATCACGAAGGCCACTGCGCCTTTGCTGGCCGCCGCCGATGCGCCCCGGCTACGCCCACTGGCCACTGTGCCATATTCTTTGGCGCTTTGCAGTTTATGATTCAAAAACACAATCTTGCCGCGCACTTGCTCGGGGTTGGCTTTTTGGATGTCTTGCAGCGTGGCAAATTCCACCAATTCTGCCTTGATGCCGCTGGTGGGGGTGGCCACGCTGCCACCGAGCGCGGTGACCGAAAGCGCATGAGGATAGGGCGAGATGATTTCGGCACGCTCAACACCGCGCTTCCAGGTGGGGAAGGTGACCGGCTCTTTCCAGACCTTATCAAAACCCAGTGCTTTGAATTTGGCCTCAGCCCAGGCCACGGCGCGCGCATCGCCCGCGCTGCCCGCCAGCCTTGCGCCCACTTCGCTGGTGAGCGACTCCAGTATGGTGTAACTGACATTATCGGTCAACGCAGCATCGCGTAATTTGGCAGCGCTTTGCAATTGCTGCTCTGAGAACAAGGCGGTTGTCGCGCTACCTGTCGCGCTACCTGCGACCTTTTTTTCAGCGGCTTTTTCGCCTGGCTGGTCAAAAGCCAGACAACTCGTACCGATCACCAGCAGCCCCGCCAAACCGCACAAAGCCTGGCCAAACTTCGCGCCCAATTTACCGCATCCCGGCATCAACATCTGCTTCCCCTTTAGAAATAATACTGGCGCGCCGATGATACTGCAATTTCAGCAGATACGCGCCCCACACCAAGGCAATAACCATCAATAGCACGCCCGTGCCAAAACACAGCCGCGCCAAAGCCTGGGTGTGATCAAGCAAGCTTGGCTTCGGATGGATTGGCTTCGGTTGGCGCTCAATGTATTTTTGATAGGCGATGCCGCACTGGGGGCACACGCCAGGGTGGATGTGGCTATCCGAAGGCTGGCGCACCCAAGCACATTTGGGGCAGGCCGTCATGGTTTAATGCAAATGCGCAATTTACGGAAGCGTAATCTTACATCCCACCATCACCAAGCGCTTAAACAAGGACGAAAACTCGCCTTTTGCACCACCAGAAGAGATGACAGCCAAGCCATACAAGGCCACCCGGTTACCAACCGACTGTTCCACATAGCCGCCAAACTCGTTGCCGCCACTATCGAGGTTACGCGTATACATGAGACGTGTGAAGCCATTGGTGTCGGTCAGATTGGTTTGCCTGATCAGATGCAGATAATTTCGGTTCAGCAAGCGCGGTGCATAGCCAAGTGCCAATCCTGCTTGCGATGGGGAGCTTGCCGCACGGTTGAAATATGCCGCAGACTCACTGCCGGTATAGCCAGCGTTGTCATGCAACCATTCAGCGTATAGGCTGTCGCCACTCTCAAGCGTATAGGCGACACCGAGCAACCCAACACTACGACGGGGTGTTTTTGCTTGTACAACAAATGGCATTGTCAAGTCGGCTGGCGAAACCAGCGCTGAATTGAGCGAACCGGAGCCAACTTCACCATACATCAGCCAAGCCTCGTCCAGTGTTTTTTGTCCATGCACGCCGATAAATGCTGCTTGCGCGGCGGATTTTGCCACGACGGCACCGCCAGCCCAAGTCTCACCGCGCTGTTCCCATTTAGCCAACCACCCATTGCGCCAGAGGTCGTCTGTTGTCGCCATATGGCCAGAGCCAACGATCTTGGCAAACGTCAATGCCGTGTTCACATTGGGCGTCCACGCCAGTTTGGCCACATCCATGCCAGATAACTCGCGTACCGGATTGCTACGCCCGTTATCAAAATAAAATGGGCTGGAGGGGGAACGGAATTGCCCCGCCCCCCAGTTCAGCACCTCCCGACCAGCAGAGGCGCTCCAATATTCCGCGACAGGCAGTTGCACCTGCCACTGGCTAAGAAACGCATCCTTGGCCAATGCGCTTTCCCCGCCGTGCGATTTTTGCGCCAGCACGATTGGCCTGGCGCTCAGTTGCAACTTGTCATACCGGGCCTTGAAGTTATACCGTACCTCAACTATCTCACGAGATTCGGCAAGCCTGGCAATCTGGTTTTGCGGGTTTAATACACTTGCGTCATTGAGTGAAGTTTGAATCGCATAGCCATACAAGGCACCGTCCCCGGATACTTTCCATGATTGAGCCTGAACCGCATGGCTCCCAAGTACAAGGAAAAAAAACAGCGAACCGTGCCATTGCTTCATTGTGCCTGTCCCAAATCAAACTCGGATGGCGCAATTTTTTCGACCTTGATTGAACCAAATTCCATCACAGTTTCAGCCGGGGTCAATGCATCGCGAATCGTCATTTTGCTGACAAACGGAATACGTTTTTCGTTGAAATTAATGACATTTCCATACTCAAACATTGCCGTTTTCAACAATTTTCCACTGACCGAATAAAACTCGGCTTTGACCCCGACATTACGGCTGGTGGAAACCCAATAGCGGATGCGGTCATAGGTCGTGCGATTATGCTTGGCGCGTAAGTCCAGAACATAACACGCTTCCCCATTCAGGGCTTCCTCCTGGGCCACCTTGGCATCATAGTCGCCTGCGTAATTGGTGGCGGCAATATCACCGTTGGAGGCTTGCCCGGTCATACGCTGGCGTGGCGAGATCGGTACTGGTTTTGACAAACCCACTTTGGTCAGCCACATATTGCGTCCTACTTGCAATAATTTGGAGCCTTTTGAGCGTGCCGGTTCCACCGTTTCCGCCAAACTGGCGTCAGGGCTGGCTTTCACCAGCAAGCGTTGTAATTCAGCGGTCTTGTCACCATCGCGCGACGTAACCTGGATTTCCCAGGTAATGCCAGTCAAGCCACCACCACGGGCGCGGTCCGATTGCTGCAGCAGCGCCTGGGTATCCGGTGCGGCCCAGGCAATCATGCAAGCGCCAGTCAGTGTGGCTCCACAGATCCATTTAAATAATGTATTCACAAGTTATGCTCCTAAACGTGGCCCAGTGCCTGGGTGATCGTTTGCCGTGAGGCACGACGGGCAGGCAGATATGCGGCCAGCATTCCGACGAACAGCATCATCATCACGGCACCCATAACACGCTCGGTATCAAAATCCACATGAAGTAAAACCGGCGTCGCATTACCGGGTGGAATATAAGAAAAACCCGCTGAATTAATCGCAAAACTCACGCCCAGAGTCAGTATCAGCCCCACAGAAATGCCGATTACTGACAGCACAAGTGATTCCATGGCAAACAGCCGCACCACGCCACCGCGCCGCAGTCCGATAGCACGTAAGGTACCAATCTCACGGGTACGCTCGATCACGGTCATCCCCATCGAGTTTGCCACACTCATCACGACCACGGTAAGAACAATCAGGAAGATGAAGCCAAAAATCATGTCAAACATATCATGCACTTGATTATAGAAATCAGACATTTGCTGCCAGGTCAGAATTTCCACATCAAACCCTGAGGCCTTCAGTTTGGCACTTATTTGAGCCGCTGCGGCTTGGGTATGCCCGCGATCATCAAGCAATATCGTCATTCTGTCTGCGCTACCTTTCACGTCGTACAAAGACTGTGCCAATTCCAGCGGCATAAAAATGAATTTATCATTGGTGCCGGCGTTGCCAGTAGAAAACAAGCCGCTGACGTTAACATCCAGTGCGTTCGCTTGCCCACTCAGGGTATTGGTTAGTACAGGCGTCACCTGACCTTTTTTCAGGCGCAGCATATCGGCCAGGCCTTGGCTAAGCAAAACTTGTTCAGGATGTGCCGGGTCCAGCTTTTTAAGAAACACATTTCCCAAACCACTGCGGATTTCGGCTGACGTAAACATGTTTTCCTGTAGTTTGGCCATTGCGTCAGGTGTCATGCCTTCGGCGATGAAAATCGTGCTCGCGCGCCCATTGCTGATGATTCCGGACACTCCCAGGCGTGGCGAAATCATTTTGACATGCGGCTCGTTACGTAACAAATTCGTGATTTTTTCTACGTCACTGCCGGAGAGTAGATAACGCTCAGGATCAAGTTTGCCTTCCGTGCGCATACCGCGCTTGCTGATGGTCAAATGTCCAATCAATTCAGCATGGATGGACTGCCGTGCCAAGCCATCGAAAACATTATGGGTATAGCCAGCAAACAAGGCAATCGCGGCAAAGCCAAAAGAAATCGCCAGAAAAGTTACCAATGATCGGCGTAAGTTACGAGTCAATCCACGTATGGCTAATTTCAACATATTCATTTCAGCACCTCATCACTTTCAATCGCACCATCGCGCAGTAAAATTTTCCTATCGACATGATCAAGCAAACGCTGATCATGCGTTGTAAACACGAAGGTGACGCCTTTTGCCCGGTTCATCTCACGCATCAGTTCAACGACCATGCGGCTATTCTCAGAATCAAGATTGGCTGTTGGTTCATCCGCAATCACTAATTTGGGGTGAATTGCCAGTGCCCGCGCAATGGCAACACGCTGGCGCTGGCCGCCCGAGAGTTGATCAGGACGCGAATCACTGAATTTACTCAAGCCCACATCATTGAGCGCAGCAACCGCACGGCTACGCGCTTCAGCGTCGCTCATGCCCTGAATTTGCAAGGGCATGAGCACGTTTTCCAGTGCTGATAACACAGGCACCAGATTAAAGCTTTGAAATACAAAGCCAATTTTCGCACCACGAAAATCGGTCAGTGCATCGTCGCTCAAATCAAGGGTGTTTTGCCCATCGAACCACACTGAACCAGACGTTGGCGCATCAACCAAACCAAGAATATTCATCAAGGTCGATTTCCCACTCCCGGAGGGGCCCCATACCGCGAGGAATTCTCCCGAGCGAATTTCCAAGGATACGCTTTTTAGTGCATCCAACGCGGTTTCGCCCAACTGAAAGCGACGGTTTACATTCTGTATACGTATTAACGGATTAACCTGCATAGTGCTTTTCCTTATTTAAGATGAACCTGCAATTTTGTACCAGCTTCGGTGACATCAAATGCCGCCTGCTCAAACATGGCCCCTGGCAAAACGTATAAAAACATGAATCCCCTGCCGGATTTTTGTATCTGGATTTTACACGAGAAATCGCAGGCACATTTACGACGCGACACGTGGCGCACCGATGAGATAGTAAATACGGCCGACCGCATTTTTAGGGTCTTTGTTCGCCAGAACACCGATATCCCAACTGTAGCTTGGGTCGTTCATGTCTGAAACCATGTCCTTGAGCTCCTCCACCGTGTACGCGCGCAAACCTGAGACCACGTTATCCCAGCAAAACATCAGCGGAATGATCGGAATCAAGTAGGTAAACAGGAAGTGATGCCAGCGAAACGGACGAATCCGTGCTGTCATGACCAGTGCCAAAATAAAGCTGGGGATCAAACTGATGAACAGAATCCATTTGGCGGTGCGCTCGGGTGTTTCAAATATAGCCAGGACTTCCCGTTTATCATAGGCCGATTTTAAAATTGCTTTGGCGTCCACTGGTCTGAAGTGATGAAAACCACGCACGATAACCCGGGCACCTTTCAGGTTACCAGGAACCTGCTTCGCATCGACTGGCGTCTCTACAACATCGACATAATGGTATTTCTGCGCCAGTTGACGATACTCATCCACTTGCGGAAAGTAGTCGGTGACCTTGAGTTTATTCAGGCGTCCATCGGCAAACGCATTTTTGAGATATCGAATCAAGGTGCGCCCGCTGCCAGCACAAAGTTCGACCACATTTTTTTCACCCTGCTTTGCCAGCTCCACTTCCAATTTTTCAATACCTACATCCAAGGTAGGTGAACCCTGGTCAATTTGCTCAATAATTTCAGCAATATGAAACTTTAGAAATTCTGGTGCCCAGGCTAAATCGGTGAATTCGAAAAGATGAAAACGCATAATGATTATTCCTAACTTTAAAAAATAGTATTACTCAATTAATCACGGGATTTTAAAACATATCCCACTTTTGTGTCAAATTAATCGGACTGCTTTGGCCACTGACTGCGGAAGTCATACCGCCCAGGCGAGAGGACATCGTTCGGGTCCAAGGCTTGTTTGAGTCGCATCATGAATGTCCCATAGTCATCGTCCGAAGGGGGCAACGAATCCATGGACTGTATGCCTAAGCGTGAAGATAAATAACCCGCCTTGTGTAACTCGCTAATTAGCTCACGATGACATGCCATCGCCCTTTCATCTTCGCCCGGGACGCTACGGTCATAAATAGGATTGATCGCAACATTGATCTTTCTTGCGGTCACACACAATAATGCAATTTTCGGCTCAAACCCGTGACGCAAGCAAATTTTTTCAGTGATATTGACCAGCCGAGCCATATGAGAGCCCTGGAACGGCAGCGAGGGGTAGGTCCAGATTGTCCCGCAGCCGTCCCGGTCGGCATCCTTCTCGGCTGGAATGCTCCCCTTTTTTCGCCAATAGGCCATGGCGACAAACTCATCCTCGGTATGTCCCCTGAAGGAGCTTTCCCGGTGCAAACGTACCATGACTGCAGGGTCAGCGCCTGTCACGGCCTTGAATAAGCGGGGCAGGCGCTCAATCCAGTTGACCCGCTTCTCATCCAGGAACAATAGCGAATCAACCTTGCCAGCCAGTGCTTTGGCAATCAACTTACGCTCGGCAAGCGCCTGTTCCCGGCTTAGGTTGTACAAAGCGCCCCAACCATTCCAGCGGGCAATCTTGAGCCGGCTTTTTTCTTTTTCAAACGCGTCCGCAGGTAAGGGCGTAACACCGCCCGCCAAATCCCAGGGATATTGGGTGCGGGTTGCGAGCATCCGGTAGTCATTCCACAGTCCCACTGGCAAAGCCAATCCATTCAGGCGCAACTTCGCCAGCGCATCAATGACATCGGCCGCTTTTTGATCATCGCCAACGCTAAAAAAGATGGTCTGAAAATAGGCAGGCATGGGTGCCAGCCAGAAGGTCATACGGGTAACGATACCCAAATTGGACTGACTGAACAAGGCGTTGACTGCTGGCCCCACCC
>CAMBDR010000168.1 GCA_945864765.1 Janthinobacterium lividum
ACGTGCTGACCCGATTGGGCGAACCCCAAGCCGCCAGCGCGTTGCGCATGGAAAAAATCAACAACGGCAGCCGCAACCCGGCGTTTTACAATGCAGAGGCCCAAGCGCTGCTGGCGGCCAACGATGCGGCTGGCGCGCTCGCATTGCTCGATCTGGCACTAAAACGTGGTTGTACCGACGCCGTTACCGCCAAAACCCGCGCCAAAGTATTGAACCAGCTAAACCGCCCGGCTTAAGCCCCCATGCTACCCAACACAACTTAACGTCCCCGGTGTAAGCAGGCAATGCGCCATTAAAACCCGCGCAACCCATCACTAAAAACCCCGTGCTCTTCCACAAAATTGGCATAGGCGGCAATGGCACCCTGGTTTTCCGCCAGCCATAATTCCCGCTGCCCTTGCCGCACCATGGCATAATGCTCCACCGTCGGAAACGGATCATAAAAATGATGCAGCAAACTGCGCCATTGCTGATACTCTTTTGAGCCACGAAAGCCCACCGTATGGTCTTCCAGCGTTTGCCAATTCACCAGCAAAATGTATTGCGAAGGCTTTTCCAAACAGCGCTGCAACTGGTGCGACACATACCCCGGCATGGCCGCGATAATGCCGGAAGCCTTGGCAAAAGCCGCCTCAAACGCCACTTCCTGCCCGCTGATCACGTTCAACACCGCCACTTCAAGTATCACATTTTTCTCCTGATTGCGTCATCCCGCCATCATCATACCCTTTCGCCGTGGCTAGCAGGGGCATGAGCCTGAATATCGACCCGAAAAAGCAAACTGCCGGCACGATCAACATGGCTGTCGCCAAGACCGTGCCGGCAGTGTTGACACTGACTTGCCAATGCCGGAATTAATAAACCTTAAATTCCCAAACCGGTTTGTCAAACACATTCTTGTTGCCTTCCATGGTTCCCCCAACTTCATCAGGCTTCCATGTATAAACATAGTAAGTCGTCGTATGGCAAGTCCTGGGGCCGCATTGCGTTTTCTTCCGGGTCAAATTGTCATCATGCCAGACCCCTTTGAGCGGTGCGCTGGATTTTACCCTGGGCATATACGATATAAACTGCGCACGCTTGCCCGGTGCCACAGTGACTGCACTGCTCTCGGTATGGGTCTCGGAATTGGTCTTGGTAAAGGTCGCCGTTGCCGTCACATCCGCTACCCCAAGGATACTGGTCTTAAATGCCACACTGGCCGCATAAGCATAGCTCACCATCGTCGCCTGTGAATACGTAAATGTGCAACTGGTTCCTCCGCTTGAACACACGTTGATGACACCGGTAAACAAGATGTCACTATATTGTGTCGCCCCGCTGGCGCGCGTCCATGACCCGACGGTGGATGAGCCTGAGAAATAGCTGCCGGGATCAGTCGTCTTCAATATGGTTTGTGCATTGACTGCACTTGCTGCCGCCGCGATAATCATGGAAGCACAAATTTTTTTGATGAGATTCTTGTTCATGTAAGTCTCCTGGATAAATGATTATGGGCGATTATTGGTGACGTGGATTTAAAACATTATGAAGCTGGTCAATTTTTCTGACACCTTTCTTGGTGTTCAGTGATTGCAGCGGCGTCACCGTGGTGGCACCATCGGCAGCCTTTTTCACCATGTAAGCGGTCACGCTATCGACACTGAATCCGACCGCTTCATCCATTATTTTCCCGAGTTTTTTGCTGGAGTCCAACGTATCGTCACCATCCACAATGATGGTTTTCTTATTCTCAAGCGCGCTGACGATGGCTGCGGTCGCCTCTTCATGCGTCATCACCGATGCGTCGATCAGTTGGGAATCATGGTCGTCGTCAGTGGCGTTCATGTCCGCACCCTTGCTGCGCAAAAGTTTGTGCGTAATGCCATGGCCAACCGTGCCATGAACCTTAATTTTATGAAATTTGGGTACCGCATCGTGCCTGTTTTCCTGTGCATCCAGACTTTGGTCCGACGCGTTGGCGGCAATTGCCGTAACAGTGAGAAAAACCGCAGCGCTAATTTTTTTCATGGTGTGCTTGTTCATATAAAGTCTCCTTGGCAGTAGATGTTTTTAAAAGTTGGCGCAAATACTCATCGTGATGACGATGTCGGCCAGACAGGATTTTTTCGTTTGCTTTATACTGTTGGCGTGATGTAACTATATCGCCCGACCCGGCTGGGCGGCAATTGTACTAAAGTACCATTGTGCCAGCGCATGGCCGGGCCACCTTGCTCACCAACCACATCGCAGATTTCGCCAGCTTTTTCGAATATGCTACAATTATTGCCGCCCAAGCCTTGCCCACGCGCATTTTATTGTTATCAAGCTGCGGATTTAGCTCAATCAGGACCGACCATGCAAACCACCACCCCGCTTATGCACCTTGCCACCGTGCTGCTCGCGCTCTCCAGCGCCCCGGCATTCGCCGCCGAGCGCGCCAGCCGGGAAGAGGCCGTCGCCCACGTTGACAAGGCCGTGGCCTACCTGAAACAACATGGCGAAGCCAAGGCCTTTGCTGCTTTCAGCAAATCCAAAGCCGAAAATGGCCAATTCGTTGATCGGGATCTGTATATTTTCTGCTACGACACACGTGGCTTCATGCATTGCATCGGCAATGGCAACGCCAAAAACATGGTCGGCAAAAGTTTGATCGGCTTTCGCGATGCCGACGGCGTGTATCTGGTCAAAGGCTTAATCCAGGCCACCGCCGCCACCGGAAAAGGTTGGTTCGACTATAAATTTCCCAACCCGGTGACCGAAGAGGTCGAACCCAAATCCGGCTACTGCGAACGGGTGGCCGATAAACTCATCTGCAGCGGCATCTATAAACCAACCCCCGGCGCTAATTGAATCGGATGTCACTCCGTCGCTTGGCCCTGTGCGGTTTGCGCCGCCGACTGCACCCCAAACACCCGCGCTTGCTCTATTACCCTATGCGCCCAGCCGCTTAAGGTGGCCACTTCACACATCGCATCATGCATCTTAAACACCGCCGGGCTGGCTTCGTCCACAATCTTCATCGCCACTTCAATATCCTGCGCCCCCACCTGGTAATGGCGCTCAATCAAACCCACCTGATCGGGGTGAATCGCAGTTTTGCCTATCATGCCGTAGGCCAGGTCTTCTTGCACTTCCTGATCCAGCAAAACCGGGTTATCCAGATATTCAAACACCGGCGCAGTCAGCGCAAAACCATACGGCCGGAAGGTGGTGACCAAACGCGCAATCACCGGCCCCAAGGGCGTGCGGTAAATGGTGCCGTGGCGCGGGCGGCGCAAACCCAGCAAGGCCAGCAAATCATTACCACCAATGCGCAAACACAAAATATGATTGCGCACCCCCGGCGCTTCCAACAACTGGCGAAATTGCGTCATTTCGGCGTCGTCAAATACTTCCACCGTTTCCAGCGTCGGCATCAGCTTGAATGCGCTCTGGCGCACCTGCTTGAAGTAAGCCTCAAAATTATGCCGCGTGGCCTTGGGTAGCACAAAACCGGTCAGCTTTTCCACCCCCGGCATGGCTAACACACGCGCCAACACCTCCGGGTTACGCACCCGCACAAAGCGCAGGGTGCCAGTTCTCGCCACCATGTTTTGCAAGGTGAGCGATAAATTAAATAGCGCGTAACTCAATTCCCGATCCGCCACCGCATCTTCGGTGCAAAAAATGATGGAACGTAAATGACCCAGCTTGTTACCGTCGGCAATGGCCAGTAAATCGGCATGGGTTGCGGGCACGTATAAAGTCGCACCCATTGAATGCATATTCATGAAACTTCCTTCGCACTGGAAATAAGCGATACCGCCTGATACGGCAGCTCGGGTTGAACTTCAATGGCGACCGATTTTTCCGCCGCCAATACGCGCAAATGCGCCACGCAAGGGGCGGCCAAATCGCGCAAAATTAATAGCCGTGGCACCCGGCGCAATAACACCCGGGTGGCTTCGCCAATACCGGGTTTGATTAAGTTAACATCCTCAATCCCGTGCTGTTGTTGCATTTGTTGAATAAAACGCTGCGAGACTTGCATCGATTCCTGTCTGGATGCCTGCTCGATTGCGCCATCAGGCAGCATCCCCGGGTGTGCCAAATTCTGCGCCAAATTCTGCGCCAAACCCAGCGCCGCCTCAATCACGCCATCCACAAACTGGCGCGACTGGTCGTGCGCGGCAAATTCTTCAAAATACACGCAACCATGAAAGTCTTCCGGCCCGATCTGCTCATTCAATACCGAACGGCTCAGCAAACCCGACACCGTGGCATTTAAAATGCTGGAAGGGATCAAGTAATCTTCATTCGAAGCGGCACAGGCGGCACTGCCCGCCAGATCAGATAATACATATAAACCGGGGTCGATGTTGCAGTGCTGCGCCCGGTTGAACGCGCCAATGGTGTGCGCCAACTCGCGCGAGATGACGCCTTTACCGGTCCAACCGTCCACAAACACAATCGATTCCGGCGCATGCCCGGCTTGCAAAATATGGCGCAGCGCCACCTGGTCGATGCCGCGATCCCGAATAATCGAGACCGAATAATGGCAGGCCTCGCGCTTAAACTGGCGCGTGAGCAAATGCTTGACGATCACGCCAATCGGCGTGCCCGCGCGCATTAATGACACCACGGTAATTTGCCCACTGCGGCGTGCCGCAATCAAACTGGACAGAGTCAGGCAATCACGCGCCATTTGCTGCAGGTTGCTGGCATACGCCTCGCGAAATACTTGCAAATAGCGCTCCGATGGTAGCGCCTCGGGCGAGAGCATTTCACTGTAATGGCGCATGCCGTTTTGAATCAGTCTTTCCTTTTGCGCCAAATCGGTGGTCAATGCCATGTTGATCGGTTTGAGCAAAAAAGTGACATCGCCCGGGCGATAACTACCGCAAAAATTCATACCAGCTCCCGCAGCACATCGGCCAATTGGCTGGTTTGCGGCAACATCGCATAGTCGCAAACGCTCATAAAACTGGCGTCCGAACGGCTGTCGCCCATGCCTATGCTCAAAATGCTGTCAAATTCGGCCACAAATTGCTGCTGCAAGTATTGCACCGCATGCCGTTTGCTCAGGGTTTTGGGTAGTACCGCCAAATTATTGCCATTGCGGTGAATGTAAAAATCCGACCCCGCTTGCGCTACCCATGGGCGCAACACGTCCGCGTCCATTTGTGCCAGTTTGGCATCATCACCTTGCGGGTGTTTGATCAGGGCGTAAAAAGCAATACCAAAATCTTGCACCAGCCGCGCTTGCGGCACCATCTCGGCCATACCATTGGCGCTGGCGTAGTCACGCATCAAATCCAGGGCCAGGCACAAGCCACTGTGGGCGCTAGCGCTTTGTTGCGTCGTGTGTTGCAGCCAGTTGGCATCGGGCTGACCGTCTGGCTGTAAAATCACCCCGCCGTAATCGATAATGGCATAACTGCTAAACGGTAAATCCACCCGCGACAAAGCATTTTGATTGCGCGCCGTGGTGGGGATCAGGGTCATTTCCCGCGCCAACATCTCAAACAGGGCGCGCTGCTTGTCGCTCATATAGGAAATGGGCGAACCGTCCTGCAAAAAGCCGACCGCACGCAAGTCTTGCCGACCCTGGCATTTTTTCAGGGTTTGAAACAGGGTGTCGTCAAGGTCAACAAACAGGAATTTCTTCAATTTGATCCTCAGTTTTGAAATGAAATAAACGGCCATGCAAGGCGCGTGCTAACTGGTAAAGTGCGGCGTTGCCATCGGTTTCGTGGCAAATCAATACGTGTTGATATTGCCCCGGCGTGACATTGTACAGGTAGTTGGCGATGCCTTCACCGTAGTTATCGGGAAACTGCAAGCTGCTGCCAACCGCGCCCCAGCTTAAAATTGGCGAGCGCGTGGTGGCTTGTACCATCACATTGAAACCCGTTTGTTCCAGCGCGCGCGCCAGTAAAAACGCGGGGTGCATAAATTCACCGGTGCCTAACACCAACACCGTTTCAGTACGGCCAATTTGGCTGGATAAAAGCGTTGCCAGCTTGGCCAGCGCATGGTTTTCTGAATCCAGCGCGCTGCTATCGGTCGCCAGCGCTCTGGCAATGCCGCGCCGCCCAAAGGCGCTGCTGGCGGCGCTCAAGCTGGCGGCTTCAAAATGCTGCGCCGCTGCGCCAGTGGGTTGCATTTGGCCTGCTTCAAAGCGATACTGCCCGGTCAGCGTGGCACCAATGGAGACGGGTAGAGCAAAGCGCTGGCTCAGGGCGGCACGGGTTTGCTCGCCCATAAAATCGGTAATCAAGGCCAAATGCACGTGGGCCAGATCGGGGCAGTAGCCGCGCAACACCTGGCACAGGTTGACAAAGGTATTGCCCGTGCTGGCTTCATCATCCACCAACACCAGCGTGCGCGCGGTGCGCAGCAGGGTATGTAATTCGGCATCCAGCGGTAAATGTAAAAACTGGCGCGGCGCATGGCTGTGCGCTTCGGCAAATTCGATTAAATCTTCTTCATGCGCATGGCTGCCGGGGTGACTGCCGGGGTGACTACCCGCGCGATAGCGTGAGCTGTGCAAAAACAGCGCCGCTGGCGGTGTAGCACGGTTGCGCGCCAAATACGCTTCAAACACGCCTTGGCCCAGGCCAATGGCGGTTTCTGCCAGCGCAATAAACAAGAGTGGCCCCGGTAAATCGGCACTGATCTGGCTGGCCAAATCCTGATGAATCGCGCCCATTTGGTGCGGGCGTACTGGCCAATGCTTGCCCAACACTTTGGAGAGAAATAAAAAACCGCGTTTGGCATTGGCGCGGGCGGCAAAGCCGAGTAAGTCATCCACGGGCAGGCGGCTATGTTCCACCACGACTTGCAATTGGCCAGTGGGCAATGCGACCTGCAGTTGCCTGGCTGTGCTGTCGGGTGCGGGTTGGGCCGCGCTGAAAACTTCACGCATCGGCTGTCCCCGGCAATTGAACCGCTTGCGACCATTCGGCCACGCGTATGCCATTGCGCACGGGTGGCACGTCCAAGCCGACAAAACCTTTGTCAAAACCACGCAAGGCCAAATACGGCAGATTCGGCCCCGCCACGCAAGCCATGGCAATGCCGCCGGACATGCGCGGGTTGATTTCAAGTAAACCAATGCCATGGCTGCCTTCGCGAAACTGGGCGTTAAAATTGCCATTGAGTTGATAAGTGTCGCACAGCATGCGGCAGGCGGCTTCAATTTCGGCTGGCATCTCAATCAATTGGCCGTGGCCGGCAGTCAAGGGCTTTTTACGCGCCACCGCGCACACCAGGCGGCCCGCATCGCCCACGCAATCGACACTGTATTCATGCCCGTGCAAATATTGCATCAGCAACATGGTGCGAAATTCAGGTAATTGCTGCAAACCCCGGCGTAATTCCTGATACGCCACATGATATTGCGCGCCTTGCATCAACAATTGGGCGCTGTCGCGGTCTTCATCAATCACGGCAAAGCCCAGGCCATACACCGAGATGGAAGGTTTAATGCACAGCTTGGCATGGCGCGGCCGCAATTCATCCCAGGCGGCATCGAATTGTTCGATGTTTTCCACCACGCGGAACTCGGCAGGCGGGGCCATCGGCAACTGTACGGTTTGGTAAAAGCGCGCCTTATCGTGCAACAAGGCCAGCACTTCCGGGCTGGCTACCGATAATACGCGCGTGCCTTGCGCTTCAAAGCGCGCCCGATTGGCGCTGATTTGCACCGCTTCCTTGCCGGGCACAAAAATAGCAATGTTCTGCTCGCGACAAAAATCCAGACACCAAGCCAGATACTCGTCACGGCTTAAGCCGCTCGGCTCCACCTCATATTGATGCGCCACCACCGACGCCAGCGCATGGGGATGAGAATTGCTGCAGCACAGGTGATATTCACCAGCGACATCCGCCGAGCGAATTAACTGGAGGGCTGCGGTAATGGAAGAAAATGTTTTATTAAACCAGATGCGTTGCATGGGATGCCAAAATT
>CAMBDR010000169.1 GCA_945864765.1 Janthinobacterium lividum
AGAACGCTCTATGCTTGATGCTGTCAAATTATTCCGAACGAAATAAAGCCAAGGTCAAGACCTGGGCTGAGTGCATGAGGCCGCCAATGCATTATGGCACCAATTCTTGGTAGTCGATGATGCACCAGGTCAATTTTAACAGGTTCAACAATGCAAGCCACAGTCACCGAACCCGAAGTCCTGATCCACGTCATCATCGTGCTAAGCAGCATGTTGTGCCTGGGGTGGGCCTTATTGGGAATATGGTTCAATATTGCACCTCGTGCAACATTGCTTTTTTGCACAGGCAACATGGCCATCCTGATCGCCAAACTGCTGAGCTTCATGCGCCCGGGCGATCAAACCCTGTATGACTATTTCCAACAGGCCAGCTTAACCGATGTTCTGGAGTTTATTGCCATTCTTTACGTGCGCGCAGGCCTGCGCCAGTTACATGGTTTGTATTGCACCAGGATGCGGACGTTATTGTTCATTGCACTCTCGGTCGCCGTCTTCATGCTCGGTGCCCAACATATGGGCATGCATAATCTACTTGGCATTGGCTTTTTTATTGCCACGGGCGGCCTCAGTTGGTTGACCTTTTCTGAAAGCAACCAAGCCCTCAGCGCCGATTTTCCACGCGCCACCCGCTGGCTATTATTAGGCCCGCTACTTATCATCAGCGCCTTATTTTTTCTGCGCGCCATTGATGAGGTGCTGGGCATGCTGCAATTACGTGGGGACAACTATCAGCCGATGAAAGTGCAGCACTTTCCCTGGTTTATCTGGCTGTCACTGATGCTGTTTATTTGTTTGAATGCGTCCCTGATTGGTCTCACCCTCAACGACCTGATCAAAAAATTGAATCACTCCATCAGCAAACTCAACGACAACGCCAAACGGCTGCAACATATTCTCGATACCGCCCCGGTTGGTGTGGCCATCAGTGTCAAGGGCAAGATACGCTTTACCAACCCCAAAGTGACCCAACTGCTGAATATGAAGGTGGGCGACCCGTCATCGAGTGTGTTGGTTTCTGACGCGGATCGGGCCAAAATTGTTTCCAAACTCAAGACCCATCACCATATCAATAATATGGAGCTGCAAATGTATTGCCCGCATGGGATGCCACGCGACTTGCTGGTAACGTATTTGCCGATTGATTATCACGGCGAAGCCGGCATTTTGGGGTGGATGATCGATGTCACCGACACCAAAAAAGCCAGTTTGGCGATACGTCAGGCCAACGATGAACAAACCGCGATTTTTGATGCAGCCACGCTGGGTATTGCCTTTATCAAAAATGGCAAAATCGTGCGCATTAACCGCATGCTGGAAGAATTATTCGCTTGTCCGCCGGGCGAAATGGTCGGCCAATCGCCCACGGTTTGGTGGGGAGAATCCAAGCTGAACGATGACGACCCGTATGCCGAAATTGAGCGTGGCGCAACCCATACCAGCACCCAGCAATTGAAAAAACGCGACGGCAGCCGTTTTTGGTGCCGCATCAGTGGCAGCGCCATTGACTGCAGCGATTTATCCCGTGGCACCGTGTGGATGTTTGATGATGTCACCCCGGAGCGCGAAGCGATCCAGTTAATGCGCCAAGCCAAGGAGCTGGCCGAAGACGCGACCCGTTTGAAATCGAATTTCCTGGCCAATATGAGCCATGAAATCCGCACCCCGATGAATGCCATCATCGGCATGTCGCATTTGGCCCTGAAAACCGAGCTCAACCCCAAACAACGCCACTACATCGAAAAAGTCGATGGCGCGGCGCAAAATCTGTTGGTCATCATCAATGATATTCTGGATTTTTCCAAAATCGAGGCCGGAAAACTACATTTTGAAACCACTGATTTTCATCTCGACGATGTGCTGGAAAATCTATCCGATGTGGTCAGCATCAAGGCCCAGGACAAAGGCCTGGAGCTATTATTCGAAGTCGAACCGCAGGTGCCGCTGTACCTGATCGGCGACCCATTGCGCCTGGGCCAGGTGTTACTGAATTTGGTCAGCAATGCCATCAAGTTTACCGAACATGGCGAAATTACCCTCAGCATCAAACTGGCCCGATCAGAACACAAGCCCCCAGCCCCCATGGCAAACCACGTCGGCTTACGCTTTGAGGTGAGCGACACTGGCATGGGACTCTCGCAGGAGCACAGCAATAAACTGTTTAGCGCATTTTCTCAGGCCGACGTTTCCATCACGCGCAAATATGGTGGCACCGGACTGGGTTTAAGCATTTGCAAACGCCTGGTCGAATTGATGCAAGGTGAAATCGGCGTCACCAGCGAACCGGGCAAAGGCAGTACCTTTTATTTCACCGCGCGCTTTGAGTTACAAGCGCAACAAGTCGCAAAACCGGGCCCGGAACCGGATATGACTGGCTTGCGCATCTTGGTGGTGGACGACAACGCCCGCGCGCGCGAGATTTTGCAAAATATGCTGGCGGTGCAACAATTCCACGCTGACGTGGCCAAAAGCGGGGCCGAAGCACTCAGCCTGCTACGCCAGGCCCAGCAGGCCGGGCAAGCCTATGGTTTGGTATTGATGGATTGGATGATGCCGGAGCAAGATGGTTTGGCAGCCATCGAACATATCCGGGCTGACCCGGAACTGGGTAACACCCCCGCTTTTGTGATGGTCACCGCGCATAGCCGGGACGAATTACTGGAACAAGCCGACGGCCACAAAATTGACGGCTTACTCATCAAACCGATCAGCCCCTCATCGCTCCTGGATGGCATCTTGAGCGCGCTGGGCAAGGAAGTGGTCACGCGTGGGCGCAAACACCAGCGCCAAGCCGCCAACCGCGAAGCAACCCAAAGCCTGCAAGGAGCCTACTTGCTGCTGGTGGAAGACAATTTGGTCAACCAGGAACTGGCACTGGAGATTTTACAAGATGCAGGCATTTGCGTCGATGTCGCCAACAACGGCATGGAAGCGCTGGCGATGTTGCACAAAGCCGACTATGACGGGGTCTTGATGGATTGTCAAATGCCGGTGATGGATGGCTATGAAGCGACCCGACAAATTCGGGCTGAAGAACGCTTTGCAACGCTTCCCGTGATCGCCATGACGGCCAACGCCATGCGCGGCGACCGTGCGCTTTGCCTGGCCGCCGGCATGAATGACCATGTCAGCAAACCGATCAATGTTGACCACTTATTTGCCACCTTGGCGCGCTGGGTCAGCCCCGGGCACCAACTACATCAAAGTGCCCCCGACGAAGATGCCAAACTAACCGGACAACTAACCGGACAGCCTGCCGAACATGTCGAGCAGGCCGAACCGATTGCACAAAGCCTGTCAGATACCGATTTAAACGCCCTCACCCGCTTGAACATGCCGCTCGCACTACGCAATATGGGCGGCAACAGCACACTGATGCGTAAGCTGCTGAAACGATTTACTGAAACCCGGCTCGAAGCCATGGCGCATATTCAAAGCGCGATCGAGCAAAAGGATTTCGTCAGCGCAATCAGGGAAGCCCACAGCATCAAGGGCCTGGCTGGCAATATTGGTGCCAGCCAATTGCAAACACTGGCAAACCAACTTGAAACCGCCTTCAAACATGGCAGCGGCTTTGCGCCAGCCCTGGAAGCGATGGCAAAGGAACTTGAGATTGTGACCGGGCAAATCAGCAAGGTCTTGCATCTGCCAGCCCAAGCCGGCGCGGGGGGGGCAGAGTCGGAACCAGAACCAACAACCACAGCGGCAGCACCACAAATTGATCACGCAGCCCTGGCCGAACAATTGCAGCAACTGGCGAGCTTACTCGCCAACGATGACCCGCGCTCGGCCAAGCTGGCCGAGGCAATGGCCCCAAGCATGCGCAGCCTGGGCCAAAACATGGGATGGAATCAACTCATCAAATTGATCGGCAAATACGAATTCGAAGCAGCCCATGAAAAACTAAGTAGCCTGATAAGTAGCCTGACATCGGCACCTGGCACATCAATCTCACCCACGGAAACAGAAAATGAATAGCCCCATTTTACCTACACAACAAACCATTCTTATTGTTGATGACATCCCGGACAACATCGACTTATTAAATGAAGTACTCAGCTCGCATTACCTGACCCGTGCTGCCATCAATGGCGAAAAAGCCTTGAAAATCGCCGCCAGCGACAGCAAACCTGACTTGATTTTGCTCGATGTGATGATGCCCGGCATTAGCGGCCATGAAGTTTGTCAACGCTTGAAGCAAAACCCGGACACCCGTGGCATACCCGTCATTTTTGTGACAGCCATGGATGAGGTGGACGATGAACAACGCGGCCTGGAGCTGGGTGCGGTTGATTACATTACCAAGCCCATCAGCGCCCCGATCGTGCTGGCGCGGGTGCGCACCCATTTGGCGCTATACGACCAAACCCGCGAGCTGGAGCGCATGGTCGCGCTACGCACCGCAGAACTCGCAAAAACCCGCCAACAAATTATTCGCCGCCTGGGCCGGGCAGCCGAATTCAAAGACAATGAAACCGGCAACCACGTGATCCGCATGAGCCATTATTCCCGTTTGATTGCACAGGCGGTGGGCTTGAGTGAGGTTCAGGTTGAATTGATTTACCACGCCGCACCGATGCACGACGTGGGTAAAATCGGCGTGCCCGACCATATCATGCTCAAACCCGGCAAGCTCGATGAAGCGGAATGGAAAATCATGCACCAGCACCCGGCCATGGGCGCGGCCATCATCGGCGACCATAAAGACGATTTACTCCAGGCCGCCCGTAAAATTGCCCTGACCCACCACGAAAAATGGGATGGCAGCGGCTACCCCATGGGTTTGCAAGGCGAAGCGATTCCCATCTTCGGCCGCATTATCGCCATTGCCGATGTATTTGATGCACTGACCTCGGAGCGTCCCTACAAAAAAGCCTGGACCGTGGAAGCCACGGTAGCGATGATTCAAGAAGGGGCAGGCAAACACTTTGACCCCGGACTGATGCCCGCATTCTTAAGCGCCCTGCCAGAAATCATTCGCATTAAGGAACAATATGCCGAAGAGCACGGCGCGCTACCCGATCTGGATTTTGTAAAATAGCCCATGCGGCATTCATCCCGGTGCAAGATACTCTTTGCAAGCACAGGATAAGCTTGCAAATTCATCGAATTTGTAGTAAATTTACATACATGCTGTACTTATTGCTCCACATAGTCCGGAAAACGGCCAAATTATCGGCAAAATCCGCCTGCAAAGCCCTTTTTTGTAATTATTCTACACCATGGCACTCTCTGACTTTGATTTAGTTTTATTCGGCGGCAGTGGCGACCTCGCCATGCGCAAACTTTTGCCCGCCATGTACGCACGCGAAGCGGCCAATGATTTGCCGCCTGGTGCCCGTATCATTTGCGTGGCACGCCATGAATGGAGCCGTACAGAATTTATAAACGCGGTGGAAACCCAGTCCCGCACGCATATCAAGGGTAAGGCGGTAGACCCGGCCATTTGGGAAAAATTCTGCCAGCGCCTGATCTATGTTTCCCTCAATGCGGTAGACCCGGCAACCTACGGTGAACTGGTCAATGCGCTGCGCCCCGAGCCAGAACTGGTTCGCGTCTACTATCTGGCCACGCCACCGCATATTTTTTCCAAAATCTGCCAGAATCTGGCCACCCATGGGCTGGCCACGTTCAATTCGCGCGTGGTACTGGAAAAACCGCTGGGGCGCGATTTAAAAAGCGCCAAGCTAATCAATGCCGAAGTGGGCCAGGTATTTGCGGAATCGCAAATCTATCGTATCGATCATTACCTCGGCAAAGAAACGGTGCAAAACCTGTTGGCGCTGCGCTTTGGCAATATCTTGTTTGAACCCCTTTGGCGGCGCGAGTGGATTTCCGACGTGCAAATTACCATTGCCGAAAAGCTGGGCGTGGGTAACCGCATGGGCTATTACGACACCGCCGGGGCTTTGCGCGACATGTTGCAAAACCACTTGCTGCAGTTACTCTGTATCGTGGCTATGGAACCACCGACTTCCATCGCCCCGGATGCGGTGCGGGACGCCAAGCTGCAAGTATTGCGCTCCCTGAAACGCTTTACCCCCATCGCCATCACGCAAAATGTGGTGCGCGGCCAATATCGGGCCGGTCATGTGGATGGCGTGGCCGTGAAAAGCTATCGCGACGAACAAGACGCCACCGCCCATTCGCGCACCGAAACCTTTGTCTCGATGAAAGCCGAAATTGATACCTGGCGTTGGGCTGGCGTGCCGTTTTATTTACGCACAGGCAAACGCATGGCCGACAGTCTGGCTGAAATTGTGGTGCGCTTCAAGCCGATTCCGCATTCGATTTTCGCGCAACACACCAGCAGCTTTCAGCCCAACAGCCTGGTGATTCGCTTACAGCCGGACGAAGGCTTGCGCATGAATTTAATGGCCAAAACGCCGGGCGATGGCATGCGCGTGAAACCGGTCGAGCTGGAACTGGATTTCCGTGAATCCTTCAAAACCCCACGCATGGAAGCCTATGAACGCTTGCTGCTGGATGTCTTGCGCGGCCAACTGACCTTGTTTATGCGCGGTGACGAATTGGAAGCCGCGTGGGAATGGGTCGAGCCGATTTTGAACCATTGGGAAAATGATGAAAGCGTGCCCACTCCCTACACCGCCGGCACTTGGGGGCCGCCAGCATCGAGTGCCTTGATTGGGCGCGACGGCTTGCAATGGCGCGAGGAAGCGCTGCCGGAAGACTAAAGACTGCGCGCCATGTTACTTGATTCGATTCATAGCCAATTCGATACCCTGTCCAAATCCGAGAAAAAGGTAGCACTTGCGGTGTTGGCACAGCCACAAAGCACGGTGGCAGAAAATATCACCGCCCTGGCGCGGCACGCGCAAGTGTCCGAGCCAACGGTGGTGCGCTTTTGCCGCACTCTGGGCTATGACGGCTGGCAGGAATTCAAGTTAAAACTGGCGCAAAGCCTGGCTTTAGCCCTGCCGGGGGCCAATGAAGCCCCGGCGCAAGATGATTTGGCCGCCGATTTAATCAATAAAATTTGCAGCCGCTCGATCAATTCCCTGCTCGATTTACGCAACAACTTAAAGCCCGATGCAATTCAACAAGCGCTGGATATTTTAGGTCAATCCAATAAAATCGAATTTTACGGCCAAGGCACCTCGGGTATTGTCGCAACCGACGCCCAGCATAAATTTTTCCGCTCCGGCGTTCCAACCGTGGCCTATGCCGACCCGGCCATTCACAGCATTGCCGCCTCGCTCTTGCATGAGGGCGACACGGTGGTAGCCATTTCCCAGCGTGGCAATAGTCCGGCCTTGGTGCGCAGTGCCAAATTGGCGCGCAAAAGTGGGGCCAACGTGATTGTACTGGCCCCCAGTGGCACCCCCTTGGCTGACCAGGCCTCGCTGCTGATTGCCGTGGATCTGGTGTTTAATACCGACCCCTACACGCCAATTTCTGCGCGACTGGCCTATCTGGTGATTATCGATATTTTGGCGGTCGGACTGGCCTTAAAGCGTGGGCCAGAGTTTCGCAAGAAAATGCAAAATGCGCAAAAATCATTGCAAGAGTTTGATTTGCAATTTGATTCGTTTATTGGCTAAAATCGCACAATCGCCACAAGCCTTTTGTTTTGCCCCAACATTGCGTTACACTAGCAAACGCCACCCATACTCGAATTTGTAGCTGATTAAGGCTAAAATTCCCTCACTAAACCGTTTCATTTCTTCGCGCCATGAAAATACACCTGAAAAATATTGGCCCCATCAAGACTCTTGATTTCGAACTAAGACGTGGGCTGACTTTGTTTTGCGGCCCCAATAGCACTGGAAAAACCTATGCAGCCTATGCGGTGTATAGCACGTTGAAAAGTATGGCGCGCTGGCAATGGAAATGGATTTCCAAAGCGCAACTCGATGAATTAAAGAGCAAAGGAAAATTAATACTCAATGTTGAAAAAATC
>CAMBDR010000170.1 GCA_945864765.1 Janthinobacterium lividum
ATTGAATTCAAAGATCTCATGGCCAGAATGGTGTGTGTAGAATTATTACGCGCCAACGGCAGCAGCCGCTACTTCAACGGCTATTGCCACGCATTTGCGCTACAGCGCATCGAAAACGGCCTTGCCGTGTACCAAATGATTTTAAAACCGTGGCTGCGGCTTTTTGACTTGCGCAGGGACTACCACATCTTCCACGAGCAAAGCATTGAGCAGCAAACCAAAGAAATGTTTTTGGAAATGGGCATTACCGTTGCCGATATGCGCATCCAGGAATCCGACCCGATACAAACCTTTTGCGTGCAGTACGACGAAACCGACTACAACTACCTGCACCGCCAGTGGGAACGCATGGGGTGGCACTATTACTTGCGGCTGGGCGCACCGCCACTAAACCAATGCCGACGCAACCACGCCGTGGCAATACGTCGTTGCGATGATGATTATTTGTGTGCAATTGGCGTTCATCGTCAAAGGCCACGATCCGGATTGGGAAATCATTACCCCCGCTTGTGCGGGTTTGCTGTTGGTCATGACGTATGGTTACGCCTTCAAATCCAACGTCGTGAAATCGCTCACACAACAACAGCAAGATGCGCTAACGATAGGGGAACTGAGCCAAGTGATCATGAAAGCCTCGCAGACCATTGCCTTTTTGCAAGCACGCCAGGGGCAAAACCCACCCGACGACCCACCACCGCCGCCGCCATTGCGGCGCGTTAAATAGCCTGACCACGCGCTTTACACAACCTAAAAGGAAACCTATGGACCCGGATTTTGAGAAATTTGACACCCGCCTGCGTGCCGCCGTCGGCAAGGAAGCGTTGTACACCTGGGCCGCGCGGATTGGCATCAATAAGGTTGGTTTTAAGGTCAAGGAATTGCTGGGCGGGATTGATTTTGGTTGCGTGACGGTTTGCCGCTGGCCAGCGGCGAGCAGCCAGGTGAGATGCCTGGCGGCGACTTGGCAATTCAATGCTCGTGCTGATGCATGGCCGATGGATTGATGCATGGATGATCATTTGACCACGACAGGGGGTGATGCGTAGAAGCAACTGTGTTTCGGCTTCGCCAAGCACTTGCAGCGCACCGCGCAACTTGTATGCGCCACGGGCAAGGTGCCAGTGTTAAGATACAGCTTCCAGGACGCTAGCGGCGAGGAGGAAGCGATGAGGCGATTTGTTTGCATGCGCAGTGTGCTTGGCGTGCTCAGCTTGCTATGCTGTTGCGCGCTGTGGCCGCTCAAGTGCGCCCAAGCTCAAGCCACCCCTCAAGCCATCCCTCAAGCCACAGCTCAAGCCAACCCGCCGCGCTGGTCGCAATTGGCGCAAACCCTGTTCCAGCACCTGGGCAGCGAACAGGGTTTGCCGCATCCTTTTGTGACCGCGCTGGCCGAGGATGGGGCCGGTTTTATCTGGATGGGCACGCAAAGTGGCCTGGCGCGCTGGGACGGCTATCGTTTTCGCCTGTATGTACCCGACCCCAAAGACCCCGGCAGCTTGCCCGCCATGTATGTGGAAACGCTGCATACCGATCAGCGTGGCCAATTGTGGGTTGGCACCAATGGTGGTGGTCTGGCGCGCTACGACAGCGTGCAAGATCGCTTTGTACGCATGCCCACCCGACACGCGCGGATTGTGGCGCTGGCCGATGATGGCGCGCAAGGGCTTTGGGTTGGCACCTGGGATGGTCTGGATCATTTACGCGCCCAAGGCGGGGCCGCCGGGCCGGGTTTGCATTATGTGCGCGCGCCCGATATGGCAGAGCAAAACCAACCCGCTGGCCATATCCGCGCGCTCTTGCGCGACCAAACAGGCCGCCTGTGGGTGGGTGACGCCAAGGGCTTGTGGCTACGGGACGCACAAACCGGCCGTTTCACGGCCTTGCCATTGAGCGAGCCAATCGGTGCGGCACCCGGTATTTTTCGGCTCACGCAAAGTAGTGATGGCCGCATCTGGGTCGGCACCGTAGGGCAGGGCGTATTTGTGCTCGATGCCACCCGCTTGCGCGCCCAGGCTGTGCAAGAAACCGGCTCCAGCCGCCCCGGTTTGGGTGAAGAGCCCAATTCTTTCATTCAGGAAGTGGCCAAAGGACAAATCTGGATTGGCACCTATGGCAAAGGCATGGTGGTGGTCGATAGCGCAAGCTTGCAAACCCGGCGGCTGCGCCATGACGCCAGCATTGCCACCAGCCTGGCCGATGATTCGGTCTGGTCGGTACTACGTGACCGCAGCGGTTTGATTTGGGTTGGCAGCCATCGTGGGGTGAGCTTACATGACCCCAACCAGAGCGCGGTACTATCGATATTCGGTGGGCACACCAGCATTACCGAAGGCAATGTCACCACGGTATTGCCCATGCCCGATAACAGCATTTGGCTGGGCCTGCAAAACCGGGGCATTAACATTGTCGATCCTGCTGCCAACCAGATTCGGGCGCACCAATCACCCCAACACCTGGGCTTTGTCCATGCCATGACGACACCGCATCACGGTAGCATTTACCTGGGCAGTAGCCGGGGTTTATTCCGCTCCGATTTGGCCGGTGGGCAAATGCAACATTTGAAGTTCCCACCGCTTGACCCGGCAATGGGCGTGAATGCCTTGCAGCTCGATGGCAATTTACTCTGGGTTGGCGCGCACGGCGGCTTGTGGCGCATCGACCTGCGCACCGATCTGCGCACCGATCTGCGCATCGACCTGAGCCAAGCCCCGGCAGCGGGCCGGATCGAGGCGGCGCAGCAATTGAATAAGGTGTCGATCAATGTGTTACAGCGCGGCCCCGATGGTGCGCTCTGGATCGGCACCCGTCACCGTGGCCTGTTTCGGCTCGCGCCCGATGCCAGTCAATTGCAAGCCATCCCTATCAATCCCACGGGGAGCACCGCCAACACCGTTGTCAGCTTGTTGTTTGACCGCAAAGCACGGCTGTGGATTGCCACCCAGGGTGGCATTTATCTGGTGGCTGACCCGAATGCCAAAGGCAAACTGCATGTTAAAACGATTGGCCTGGCCGAGGGCTTGCCCAATGGTTTCGCCAATAGCTTATTGGAAGACGAGCAGGGCGATATTTGGAGCAGTACCGATCCGGGTTTGGTGCGCATTGATGGCACCAGCCTGGCCGTACAAAGCTTGTTGCGTGCCGAGGGCGTGGGTATCGCTTGGTATTGGGTCAATTCCGGTGCCAAGACGGCGCAGGGCGAATTATTGTTTGGCGGTATCAGCGGCTTAACCGTGGTACGCCCCAAACTATTTACGCCCTGGCGCTATGCGCCGCCCGTCGTGGTAACGCAAGCCAAGGTTGGCGGTAAAGACACTTATGTGAACAATCGGTGCGTGGGCAATGTGCCAGTGTGCAATGAATTAATCGTGGAACCCGATGCCAATAGTGTGGCGGTCGAATTTTCGGCGCTGGATTATTCTTCCCCCGAGCGCAACCGTTACGCCTATTGGCTGGAAGGTTACGACAAGAGCTGGATTGCAAGCGACCCAAGCCGACGTTTGGCAGCCTATACCAATTTGCCGCCCGGCAGCTATCGCCTGCGTTTGCGTGGCAGTAACCGCAACGGCGAATGGAGCCATACCGAGCGAGTATTGCCGATTCGGGTGTTACCGGCCTGGTATCAAACCTGGTGGTGGCGTCTGGCCGAGCTCATGCTGGCGCTAGCGGCGATCTATGTCTTAGTACAGGCACGTACCCGCTATTTGCGCCGCCGCCAGCTTGAGCTGGAGTCGCAAGTGCAGCAACGCACCATTGAACTGCGCCAAAAGCAGAGCGAATTGCTGGAGGCCAATCGTGAATTGCACGTTACCAACGCCGCACTCAATCAATCCAATGATGCGCTCAGTCAAGCCCACGGCCAATTGGTGCAGCAAGAAAAAATGGCCTCGCTGGGCGGTTTGGTGGCGGGCATTGCGCATGAAATCAATACCCCGCTGGGCACCACGCTGGTGGCCATTTCGGGCGCGGCCCATGCCTGGCATGTGGTGCAAGACGCCAATGCAGCCGGGCGTTTGAGTAAATCCATGTTAATTTCCAGCGCCGAAGAAGGCATCGAATACACTGAATTGGCGCTACGTAGCGCCACCCGTGCCGCTGAATTGGTCGCGGTCTTTAAAACCATTGCCATCCGACCGGATCGCGATTCGGTGAGCGATCTTGATTTGGCGCAGTATTTGCCGGAACTGGCCACGCTGCTAAAAAAACCGCTGGAAGAAATCGGCTGCAAGCTGGAAATTGAGGTCAGCGCCGGTTTGACCGTGCGGATTGAAGCCGAAGCGCTGACCGAAGCGCTGACCCGAATTTTGGTGAATGTGATCGACCATGCCTTTGTTGACGGCCGGGTCGGCAGCGTGTGCCTCGCCGCTGGCGTGGGCGAGAACGGTGAGGTGCTGATCACCGTGCGTGACGACGGTGTGGGTATTGCAGCCGAACATTTACCCAAGGTGTTTGATCCATTTTTTAGTACCAAAAGCGGCGCGCAAGGCCATGTTGGTTTGGGTTTGCACGTGGCCTATAATCAGGTAACGCAACGCCTGAAAGGCCAGATTGCCATCACCAGTCGCCTGAGTCAGGGTACGAGTGTGATGATCCGTTTGCCAAAATAGTCGTCATTCTCCTCCGCTGAGGCTGTCGCAAAAGGGTACACTTCCCATCGTCATTCCCGCGCAGGAGGCTGGCGCAAAAGGGCACGGGCTATGAGGGCGGATTGTGAGCCGCTCACCTGAACCGCTCAACCTGAACCTCTCAACGTGCCCCGCGCAAAATATCAAACGCCACCCTGGCAAATCCAGCCATCCGTTTTGGATCAGACAAAAGCTGCATTTTCTGATTTTCATGCGCGTCGCCGCTGTCTAAAATGGCATCCTCCAGCGCGCGTGAGAAGTCGCCCAGCATCGCTTGTTCTGCGCTGTTATTGGCAATCTGCTGCATCACGGTCTGGTTTTCCCTGACCTTATCGCTAATGGTCCAGGCGTAGTTCACCATGTCTTTTTCGGTCAGGTGATCGGTGATGAACAACTCATTCAGGCGTTGCACGATCTGCGATAAAAATTCGACCTGTTTGTCTTTGGCCTTGGCCGTACCGACTGCGTCGCCGGGTTCGAGCTTGTATTCTGCCCGCTCTTGCATCACCAAATGCTGCTGGCGGATTTTGGATACGCGGTAGTGGCTGAGCACGATGCTGCTCAAATCGACTTCGTCTTCATCGCTCATGGTTTCGGTCAGCATCGGGCGCAGCTCGCGCGCGTAGAGGCTGAGCTTTTCCAAATCTTTGTCGTCGTAATCGACGATCTGCGACATGAATTCATAAAAACGCACAAACGTGCCCAGGTCTTTTTTGAAGATATCCAGTGCGTCTTTTTCTTTTTTGCAGGCCTTGAAGCTGTTTTCGGCGTTGGCGATCAAGACTGCATCGGCGGTTTTTTTGGTGCGTTCAAATATGTCCCTCGCTAAGCTGTAAGCCTGCACCGCATTCTGGTAGCGCTTGCGCCAGCGATCCACGGCGGGTTTGCAGATATTTGCAATAGCCGCATTGCTTTTGCTCTTTACGAAGAAGGCCGCGCAAAATTGCTCGACTTCGACCCAGGTAAAAATCCCGGACGCGCGCAGCTTTTCGTACAGGTCAAAAACCAGATTCGGGTCAGATACATCGGCCAATTCTGCGGTCTGGAAGTAGGGTTGAAAGGCGGCCAGGATATCTTCCGGTTCGTTGAAAAAATCCAGAATAAAGGTGCCGGTTTCGGCCTTGCCGGGGTGGGTGCGGTTCAGGCGCGACAAGGTTTGTACGCATTCCACCCCGGCCAGTTTTTTATCCACATACATGGCGCACAGCTTGGGCTGGTCAAAGCCGGTTTGGAATTTGTTGGCGACGATCATGACCTGGTAATCATCGGTCTCAAAGGCTTTGCGCATGTCGCGCCCTTTGAGCTGCGGGTTCATGTTCATTTCGGTAAACTTATCCCCCAGCTTATTCCCCAGCGCCGCTTCGGCGTTCGGATCTTTATCTGAAAATACTACCTCGCCCGAGAAGGCCACCATGGCATAAATCTTTTGATAGCCTTGCACGCTAATGTACTTGTCAAAAGCCTGCTTGTAGCGCACCGCTTCCTTGCGCGAGCTGGTCACTACCATGGCCTTGGCTTGGCCACCCAGCAGCCCCATCACATGGGTTTTAAAATGCTCGACGATGACTTGCACCTTTTGGCTGATGTTGTAGTCGTGCAGGCGCACCCACTGGTTCAGCCGGACCTTGGCACGTTTGCTTTCAACTTCCTGATCCGCGTCTTTCATCTTCATCGCCAGGTTGTAGGCGACTTTGTAATTGGTGTAGTTCTTCAACACATCGAGAATAAACCCCTCTTCTATCGCCTGGCGCATGCTGTAGATGTGGAAGGCCTCGGGTTTATTGGTTTTGGAGGGCGCTTCCTGCGGGCGCGGCAGGCGGCCGAATAGCTCCAGGGTTTTGGTTTTGGGTGTGGCGGTGAAGGCCAGGTAACTCAGGTTTTTTGAGGCGCGGCGCGAGGCGACGGCGGCATCGATAATATCGTCCGTCGTGATCTCTACATTCAATTCCGCCTCGTCATCGCCCTTGCCTTCCAGCATCAACACTTCTTTGAGCTGGCGTGCGGTGGAGCCGGTTTGTGAAGAATGCGCTTCGTCGGCAATGACCACGTAGTTGCGCTCTTTCAGGGTGACGCTGTTTTCTATCGCCTTCAATACATGCGGAAAGGTTTGGATGGTGACGATGATAATGGGCTGCGAGTTTTCCAGCGCCTTGGCCAGTTTTTCTGATTTGGAGCCATCGCCTTCATCATTGTTGATGCGCCCGACCACGCCCTCGGTGTGTTCAAACTGGGCGATGGTGTCTTGCAATTGGGCGTCCAGCACGGTGCGGTCGGTCACCACAATCACCGAGTGGAACAGCTTGTTGCCCTTGGCGTCGTACAGGGCCGAGAGCTGATGCGCAGCCCAGGCGATGGAGTTGGATTTGCCCGAGCCGGCGCTGTGCTGGATCAAATACTTGTGGCCCGGCCCTTCGCTTTTGGCTGCGGCCAGCAATTTATTTACTACGTCCCACTGGTGGTAACGCGGGAAGATGAGGCTTTCTTTTTTGGATTTGCGGCCTTCCCAGTCTTGTTTTTCTTCGATTTGCAGATGCACATAGCGCGCCAAAATTGTCAGCAGGTTTTTGGGCAGCAGGACTTCGTTCCACAGGTAGTCGGTGGCGTATTGGTTCTGATCCTCCGGCACCTCATTGCCTGCGCCGCCGTCTTTGCTGCCTTTGTTGAAGGGTAAGAAGACGGCATCTTCGCCTGCCAGGTGGGTGGACATATACACTTCGTACTGGCTGACAGCAAAATGCACCAGCGCACCGCGTTTGAAGCTGAGTAAAGGCTCGGGCTTTTTGCTGGCGGGGTCGATTGGGGGGCGGGTGGTGCGGTACTGTTTTATGGCGTTATGCACGGCCTGTTTGAATTCGGATTTAAGTTCCAGCGTGGCGACCGGGATGCCATTGACGAACAAGACCAGATCGATGCGCCAGGCTTTGGCTTTCAAGTTTTTTGAATCATTCGGGGCCGTTGAATCATCCCCAGCCGTTGAATCACCCCCAGCCGTTGAATCGTCATTCCCGCGTAGGCGGCGGTCCGGCGCACCGGAATCCAGTGGCTGCCCATCAAGCGCCTTCAACCACGGGCTATACACCAACTCCGGCACCACGCGCAGCCGATTTTCCTGGTAACGCGCCAAGGTATGCGGGTTCAGGTCATGCTCGGGCGCAAACTGGCACAGGGAAAAGCGCGTACCGCGATCACGCAACTCGTGGCGCAATACGCCCAGCGTGCCAAAGGTGCGCATCTCTTTGTTGGCCGCGTTGGGGTCGGCTTTGTTCAGTTGCGTGGCAACGCGCTCCAAAAACT
>CAMBDR010000171.1 GCA_945864765.1 Janthinobacterium lividum
GGGCCAGTACATGACCAGGTGCCATAGTCATCACCATACCCACTGCGCCAGACAACACGAGTTTTTGCAAATGTGAGAATTTACTGATTTTCATAACATTACCTCTTATTGTTTATTTTATTAAGGTCATGCTGGTTGGCCCAATTGCAGCCCGTGCGCCACCAATTTATTTTTAAATTATTGATTAGTAATAAATTAGCAAATCCAACCAGCTTCAGCGCACTTCAGCCAGCAATGTGTTTTGGTATTTCAACTTTTTTAGTGCTACAGCTCTAATTTACTCGATTTTTTGTTGATGTCAAGCATTAATTTCCACAATACAACAAGTTGCAGTATCGAAACAACTCCCGGTCTGAACAATTTTACCCCCCCGTAACAGGAGGAAAGAAGGCCACTTCGCCACTATCGGTTAATTTTGCATCCCCATCACAAACCACATGATTCAACGCCATGCGCAAGGCGCACTGATCAGCCAAAGCTTGCTGCCACACGCCGCCACGCGCTTGCAAAAACCGCCTGAGCTGACCTGTGGTAGCAACTTCCGGTGGTAGTTCCAGACTTTCGCCAGCCAAGCCAACCGCCTCGCGCAAGCTGGCGAAATAGCGAATTTCCACTTTCAAAATAACACCTCATTAAACGCAATAAAACTCACGCTATCGCCTTGCGCAATCGCCTGCCCTGGCGGGTTATCGACAATGCCATCACCCCACACGGTGGAAGTGAGTACACCCGAGCCTTGATTCGGGAATAAATCCAAACCACCTTCGGCATTAATTTTAACGCGCAAAAATTCATTGCGCCGATCCGGTTTGGGCCAGTTAAAATCCGCTCTCATCGCATATTTTTTCGGGGTCATGTCTTGTACGCCCAACACACCTGCGGCACCTGTGACGCCTGTGACGCCTTGCATGCGCAAGATAAACGGGCGCACAAATAACATAAAAGTGATCAGACAAGACACCGGATTACCGGGCAAGCCAATGAAAAAACTGTCCCCCGTTTGATCCGGATTGGCAGCATCCGCTTGCGCAGGCTTGCGTACTTCGCCAAAGGCCAAGGGTTTGCCGGGCTTGATCGCAATTTGCCACAGGTTTAAGCGCCCTTCCGCCTCCACCGCTGGCTTGATATGGTCTTCTTCCCCAACCGAAACCCCGCCGGAGGTAATAATTAAATCATGCCCCTGGGCTGCCCGGCGCAAGGCCAGTTTGGTCGCTTCCAGGGTATCGGGAACGATGCCAAAATCAGTGACCTGACACCCCAGGTTTTCCAGTAAAGCCTGCAAAATAAAACGATTCGAATTGTAAATGGCACCCGGCCGCAAAGCTTCACCCGGCATGGCCAACTCGTCCCCGGTAAAGAACACGGCCACCTGCAAACGCGGCCTCACGTTCAGTTCGGCCAAGCCCACAGAGGCCGCCAAACCCAAATGGGCTGCGCGCAAACGTGTCCCCATTGGCAGGATCTCACTGCCAGCGACAATATCTTCCCCTGCGCGCCGTATCCATTCGCCACTTTGTGGTTGATGCCCGATCACAACGAATTCGCCATCGACTTGACATACTTCCTGCATCACCACCGCGTCCGCGCCCGGCGGTATCATTGCACCGGTAAAAATACGCGCGCAGCAACCCGGTTCCAGAAAACTGCCGACCTGCCCGGCAGGAATGCGCTGGCTTAAGCGCAAGCGTGCGTTACCGCCGACACAATCGGCAGAGCGCACCGCATAGCCATCCATTTGGGTATTGTCAGCCGACGGCACATTTAATTGCGACACTTCGCTACGCGCCAGGATGCGCCCGTTGGCCTCCAGTGTTGGCACACATTCATGACCTGATAAGGGACGCACGGCAGAGAGCAATTGATTTAAAGCCTGTTCTTTACTGAGCATCGGGGGGAATTTTTTATCGGTCATTGGGCTGGTGCTTGGTCAAGGTGACTTTGAATATACTGTTTGATCGCGTGGCTGTCGGCATCCATCACGTCAAAGCGTTGCGGCAGCGTCTCCAAATCGGCAAAGCCTGCGGGGCGATCAGCATCCCGGCCCAAGGCTTCCCGAATGGTATCGTTAAATTTGGTCGGCAAGGCCGTTTCCAGCACGATCATGGGCACACCGTCTACTATAAATTCCTCGGCCACTTTCAAACCATCGGCGGTATGCGGATCAACCACGATGCCATATTCCTGCTGCACGCGCCGGATGGTATCCAACCTGTCCTGATGGGTCGATTTGCCCGATTGAAAGCCAAATTGCGCGATTTTTGCAAACTCATCGCCATCACTGCCCGCTTGCCCGGATAAATCAAAACCGCCCTTGTTTTCCACTTGCTGGAACAAGGCTTTGACACGCGCCCCGTCGCGCCCCAACAAATCGAAAATAAAGCGCTCAAAATTGGAGGCTTTGGAAATATCCATCGATGGACTGCTGGTATGCCAGGTTTCTTCTGATGCGCGCACCCGATACACCCCGGTGGTAAAGAAATCATGCAAGACATCGTTTTCATTGGTGGCGACCACCAGTTTGTCGATCGGCAGCCCCATCATACGCGCGATGTGGCCGGCGCAAATATTGCCAAAATTTCCCGAAGGCACGGTGAAGGATACTTTTTGTGGGCCACCAGCCGCAGTACTGCTGGTGGTGGCCGCCAAATAGCCCCGGAAGTAATACACCACCTGCGCCACAATCCGCGCCCAGTTGATGGAATTGACGGTGCCGATGCGGTATTGGGTTTTGAAGGGCAAATCATTGGAAACGGCTTTTACCATGTCCTGGCAATCATCAAACACGCCTTTAACGGCAATATTGTGAATGTTTTGCTCTTGCAGGCTAAACATTTGCGCGGTTTGAAAAGCGCTCATCTTTTGATGCGGTGACAGCATGAATACGCGAATGCCACGTTTGCCGCGCATGGCGTATTCGGCCGCGCTACCGGTATCACCCGAGGTTGCACCTAAAATATTGAGTTCCTGCTGATGTTTGTCCAGGGTGTATTCAAACAAATTACCCAGCAATTGCATCGCCATGTCTTTAAATGCCAGGGTCGGGCCATTGGACAAACCTTGCAAAAACAGTGTCTTGCCGAGGGATTTTTCTGTGGTTTTACCTGTTATTTCACCTGTAACTCCAGGTTGAACATTCGCTTCGTCATGCCGCAATACCCGTAGCGGGGTAATTTGGCTCGCGTCTTCATCCGGGCGAGCATTGCAATACACCTCGGTGCGATAAGTGCGCAAGACCAGGTTGTGCAAATCCTCTTCGGCAATATCGGTGGCAAACTTGCGTAAAATCTGAAACGCCAATTCGGCATAGGAAAGGCTACGCCAGGCATCGAGTTCGGCAGCACTTACCTGGGGGTAGCTTTGCGGCAAATACAGGCCGCCGTCATCGGCAAGACCTGCCAATAAAATATCAGAAAAAGATGCGGTGGCAGCAGTAGCGGCATTAGCAGCAGTAGCAGTAGCAGTAGCAGTAGCGCGAGTAGACAAATAGTGCATAGAGGGTGGCTTCATGTCGGGTCTGGGGGCAAAAAACAGGCTGCACCAACGGTGCAACCCGGACTCAAGGCCACTATTATAAATCGCAGCGCACAATCCTGCGCAGAATTACGAAATTTACCTGCTCAATTGCCCACCGAGTTGCCTGCCGGGTTGCCTCTCTGCTGACCTAACAGGCAGCATGGTTCACCGTAATGACATGGATTGCCAAGCCACCAAGCGAGGTTTCTTTGTATTTGGCTTGCATATCGGCCCCGGTTTGGCGCATGGTTTCAATCACTTCATCCAAACTCACGAAATGCGAGCCATCGCCTTGCAAGGCCAGCGAGGCCGCCGTAATCGCTTTGACCGCGCCCATGCCATTGCGCTCGATGCAGGGAATTTGCACCAGGCCACCAATGGGGTCGCAAGTCATACCCAAATGGTGTTCGATGCCAATTTCAGCGGCATTTTCGATGCGCTCATTACAGCCACCCAAGGCCGCTACCAAGCCCGCTGCCGCCATCGCGCAAGCCACGCCCACTTCGCCCTGGCAACCAATTTCAGCCCCGGAAATCGAGGCATTACGCTTACAGAGCATACCAATCGCGGCTGCCGTCAATAAAAAGTCGCGCACGCCACGCACCGGGTCGGACGGTTTGCAATCTTCGGCATAATAGCGCAATACCGCAGGAATAATACCTGCCGCGCCATTGGTGGGGGCCGTTACCACGCGCCCGCCAGCGGCATTTTCTTCATTCACCGCCATGGCATACAAACTGACGCGGTGCATCGCATCATGCGGCAAGCCATTGGTAATGGCATGCGCACCACGCCACAGCGTTGCCGCACGCCGTTTTACCTTTAAGCCACCGGGCAATTCGCCATCCAACTGCAAACCAATGGCGATACACTCATGCATCACTTGCCAGATTTGATCGAGGCCTTGATCGAGTTCATCCTTTGCAAGCTGCACGCATTCATTGGCGCGCATCATGGCAGGGATACTCAAACCGGTGCGCTGACCATGAGCCAGTAATTCGACCATGGTATCGAATGGATACGGCTTTGCTGCAGATTCATTGGATAAAACAGGCTCTTCATCTTTCTTCAACTCATTTTCAGCCACAATAAAGCCGCCACCAACTGAATAAAACACTTGTTCGCACACGCTGCCGTCGCGCCGTTCCAAGCTGCAGCGCATGCCATTCGGGTGGCCGGGCAAGCTTTCTTGCTTATGCCAGAGCAAATCGCGCTCGATGTCAAATGGCACCCAGTGTTGCCCCAGTAAATTCAATTGACACGTGTTTTTTAATGCTGCCAACTTGGCTGGCACACTCAAGGGGTCGATTTGCCTGGGTGTTTCTCCCATCAAACCCATTAACACCGCCATATCGGTGCCATGCCCGACGCCAGTTAAAGCCAGGGAACCATATAATGCAACCTGTACTTTTACCACCTGCTGCATGTCGCCGCTTTCCAGCAAAAAACGGCGCGCTGCCACCATGGGCCCTACCGTATGAGAGCTGGACGGCCCGATGCCGATTTTAAATAAATCAAATACACTCGTGTCCATTGCCGTCTCTGTAAATTTATAGTTTGATTATTTTTTATTTTTTTGCTTATTTTTTGCTTATTTTTTGCTTATTTTTTGATTATTCCCTGATGATTTCTATCAGGTATCAAGGCGTCGGACTACATCGAGCTGGCAGCAATATTGATATTTTTCAGCATGTCTTGCACCATTTGTTCCAAACCCACTTCCGCACGCCAGCCCCAATCGGCATGGGCAACACTGTCATCCAGGCTTTGCGGCCAGGTTGCAGCAATTGCCTGACGACTATCTGGCTCATAGCTGATCGCAAAATCGGGAACCTTTGCAGAAATGGCCGCCGCCAATTCACGCGGGTTAAAGCTCAAACCGGCGATATTATACGAAGAACGAATTTTCACCTGGTGCGCGGGTGCATCCATCAGGTCGATAGTAGCGCGAATCGCATCGGGCATATAAATCATGGGCAAAGTCGTTTCTGCTTCCAAAAAGCAGGAATAGACTTCTTTTTTAAGGGCCGCGTAAAAAATGGCAATGGCATAATCGGTGGTGCCACCGCCAGGGGGCGACTTATAGCTGATAATGCCGGGGTAGCGAATCGAGCGCACATCCACCCCGTATTTCAAGAAGTAATACTCACACAAACGCTCACCCGCAAGTTTGCTGATGCCATAGATGGTGGTGGGGTCCATCACCGTCATTTGCGGCGTCATTTGTGCTGGCGTATTCGGGCCAAACGCCGCAATCGACGATGGCCAAAATACCCGTAAAGGCTTACCCGCATCCGTGCGCTCGCGCGCCACTTCAAGGATGTTGATCAGTCCATCCATATTCAGCGTCCAGGCTTTGAGCGGCATTTGCTCACCCGTTGCTGATAACAAAGCTGCCAGTTGGTAGACCTGGGTGATATCGTACTGCTCCACCACCCGCATCAAGGCATTCCGATCCAGTACATCCAGTTGTTGATAACGGCTGGCAGCATACATATTTTCCATGCCGATATCCGAAGCAATTACTTGATCAGCACTATGCTGTACCGCCAAAGCACTGACCAACTCACTGCCAATTTGCCCGTTTGCACCAATGACCAGAATACGCTCCATACTTTTCCTCCGTTAGCCTTTCAATACGCCCAATTCATGCCCTGCTTGCACAAAAGCACCCAAAACTTTATCCAACTGCTCCAGCGTATGCGCTGCCGACAACTGTACCCGCACCCGCGCTTGACCCATAGGCACCACCGGATAGAAAAAGCCCGGTGCAAAAATACCCAGTTCTGCCAGACGTTGCGAGAATTTTTGCGCCAATTGCGCATCAAACAACATCACCGCCACGATAGGGTGCAAACCTGGCTTCAGCGTGAAACCCAATTGGCCGATTTTGCGGCGGAAATACGTGGTATTGGCCAGCAAACGATCACGCAATTCAGTCGATTTCACCAACCGCTCCAACACCGCTACCGAGGCACCGGCAATACTGGGTGCCAGCGTGTTGGAGAACAAATAAGGCCGCGATTTTTGCCGCAACACATCAATTACCTCTTTACGAGCCGCAGTAAAACCGCCCATTGCGCCACCCAAAGCCTTGCCCAAGGTGCCGGTAATGATATCCACCCGGCCCATCACACCATGGTGCTCGTGCGTACCGCGGCCATGCGTGCCCATAAAGCCAGTACCGTGACAGTCGTCCATCATCACCAGGGCACCATGTTTTTCAGCCAAATCACAAATCTTGTCCAATTGCGCCACGGTACCGTCCATCGAGAAGACGCCATCGGTCACGATCAATTTATGGCGTTTGCCAGAACCAGCCGCTGTTTGCAATTGCAATTCCAAATCAGCCATATCATTGTGACGATAGCGATAACGACCCGCTTTACACATACGGATGCCATCAATAATCGATGCATGGTTTAAACTATCAGAGATGATGGCGTCCTGCTCATCAAATAATGGCTCAAACAAGCCGCCATTGGCATCAAAGGCGGAAGCGTACAACATGGTGTCTTCCATGCCCAAAAATTCGGACAAGACTTTTTCCAATTGTTTATGCACGGTTTGTGTACCGCAAATAAAGCGCACCGACGACAAACCATAACCATATTTCTCAATCGCAGCAATCGCGGCCCGTGCCGTATTTTGATCACCCGACAAACCCAAATAGTTGTTGGCACACATATTAATCAAGGTGCGGCCATCGTCCAGAGTCACTTCAGAACCCTGGCGCGAGGAAATAACCCGTTCCGCCTTGTACAAACCTTGTTGTTTCAAGGTGTTGACGCCTTCTTTCAAGCCATTAAAAAATGCTTGCTTTTGATCAGTATTACCATTCATCGCTATCCTCGCTTGGAGTTAAATACCTTGTTTAATCAGTTCAATCACTTGAACTACCAAAAAGCGCCATTAAGAAGTGGCACCCCTAAAATTTCTACAAGTATGACAGATCACGACGCCTTATTCACTTTATCAGAGCGTTCATGCCACTCATAACACTATGCCAATTGGGGGATTTTATCTGTTACGATAGCCACTCTCATGTCAATATCTAATTCCATTATCGCGCACAAAAATTCGATATATTGGATATTACACAGGCCCAGTGAACAATGCAAGCGCTTTTTTCAATACTTTGCCAACACTTTTTCAAACCATTTTTTTGAGCCACGCCCATGAATGATTTAAGCCCTGCCAAAAGAGCGCCCGAAGTCGGTGCCTGCCTACAAAAATTGCGTTTAAGTCGTGGCTTGACGCTGGAAGATTTATCCCGCATGGCTGGTGTTTCAAAGTCAATGTTGTCCCAAATCGAACGTGAAAAAGCGAATCCAACGATTGCAATTACATGGCGTCTTGCTAATGCTCTTGGCGTAGAAATAGGAGAATTGC
>CAMBDR010000172.1 GCA_945864765.1 Janthinobacterium lividum
CCAGCAAGTTAATTTTGCTCAACCCCTTAGCGCAGAAAAGGGGCCAATGATTTTTTCAATAATGGCGCAAAAGCCGGATCATGAATTAGCTCCAGACAACCGGCGATGCGTAGCGTGACGCCATTTGGTTCAAGGCTGGCAGCGGGCGCGCGCTTGGCCAGCCGCATCAGTACCGGGTACGCTGCTGGCGGCAGGCGGCCAGCTTCGATTAAGCCACCTGCCCAGGTTTGGGCTTCCTTTTCCAGCGGTTCGCCCGGGTAGCGTTCGATCAGGCAGGCCGCAAATACGTAGTCGCGAGCCAATTTAAGTTCACGATTGGCTTTGGCGGGCTGGGCGAAGGTGATTGCCGGGGCTGCGAGCAATAGACTGGCAGCAAATGCCAATGATTTTAAAAGTGCCATAGCGTCATTCCTGTTGTCGTGCCTTCGTTGGTTGGGGTTGCAAGATGGCCGCTTGCGCTGCGCCAGCCACTTATATCAAACGCAACAATTCCGCGTTTTCCAAGAAATGCATGGCCGAAATCAGCAACGACTTTGACGGGAGCAACCCCAAATGCTTCTTCCAGGTAAGCTTTCAACTCTTCAAGAATTTTAGACATATCCCCGCCGGATGCCAACGCTGGCGGCTCTTGCAAGTCCTTTGGAAACCGATACAAAATCAAACGTGCCGCAGCTTCAGCGGCCTCTTCCGGTGAGCGGGGTTTCTTTTTTTGCCTTTGCAGCGAAAGGCTAACAATTTTACCTTTCATAATTACAAACTCATGGAAAGATAATCGCCTCCTGCAACCAATCCAGCATCGGCATATTCATTCACCAATCAGCTTAAGTGTCTTTTCGATAAAATTAGTATCCAGGTACATTTGCGCTTCGTTTTTGAGTTGGTAGGCCAATGGCCGAACTGCTTTAATCAAGCCCGCTTGCTTTGCTCTTATAAGTAGTCCAAGCACCTCAACGATATTTAGCCCCTGCTCTTTTGCAACCTTTCTGCCTATGGCTTCATCGATTACAATCAATTCTGCATGGAGTTCCATTGCAAGCGTAATAGCCTCAGCCTCGCCAGCATCAATTTTAGGGATGCCCATCATTGTTTTAAGCAACGCACGGTTCTCTATTTCTTTCACCGTAATCCAATCTTTGACATTGACTTCCGATTTTTCAATATCAACCGAATTGATTTCAACATCCTACTTGTTTTCTTGATGATCTTTTTTATAGACTGGCACAATCCGCCCACCAATCGCCTTTTGTAGCAAGCCGGATTTCAAGGCGTTAATCGCGCCATCATAACCATCGATATATTCTGCCGCCAACTCGTTTTCACATTTTTCCATTTGGGCAAACTCACGCGGCCTAAACCCCGCCATCAAGCAGGCGGCAACATGTACCGACAGGTGTTCGCTATACAAATAGGTGGGCGAGATTTTCATGGTATTTTCCAAGGCAGGAGGGCGATTTGAACCTCGCCATTTTACAATAGTTTGCCGCTACAATCCCCCCGCATCCATCTGCCCGCACAAACTCACTACCTTGGTGGTAATAATATCCACCGCCGGATCATTCGCCCCATGCGGCAAAATCACATCGGCATAGCGCTTGGTAGGCTCAATAAACTTGTTATGCATGGGCCGCACGGTGGCCAGATACTGCTCAATCACGCTCTCGGTGCTGCGCCCGCGCTCGGCAATATCACGCTGCAGGCGGCGAATAAAGCGCACATCGGAATCGGTATCGACAAAAATCTTGAGCGACATCATCTCGCGCAGCGCCGCATCAAACAAGGGGAACAAGCCTTCAATCACAATCACCGGGGCCGGATTGACGCGGATGGTTGCGCTGGCGCGCGCGTGGTGCGCAAAATCATAGGTTGGCATGTCAATGCCGTGGCCACTGCGCAGGGTTTGTACCTGTTCAATCAGGAGCGGCCAGTCAAACGCGTTGGGGTGGTCGTAATTGATTTTCAGGCGCTCTTCAAAACTGAGATGATTTTGATCCAGATAGTAATAATCCTGAATCACTACCGCCACCAGTTGCGGCCCAATCGCCGCCAAAACTTGTTGTGTAACCGTGGTTTTGCCGCTGCCGCTACCACCGGCTACGCCGATGATGAAGGGGTTTTCCATGCTGGACTCCTGTGTTGGTTGCTTCATTTGCTTGCTTCATTTGCTTGATTTGATGTTATTTGGCCTGAAATACCTGGCGACCACCGACCCAGGTTTGCAATACCTTCATTTTAAAAATATCATAAGTTGGCATGGTGAATAAATCTTGTTCGGTGACGATAAAATCAGCCCATTTGCCCACTTCCAGCGAACCCAATTGCTGCTCCTGATGCGCCGCCCAGGCCGCATCAAGCGTAAAGCAGCGCAAGGCTTCCAGCAAAGACATGGCTTGATTCGGATACCAACCCGCCACGGGCGCGCCCGCCATGTCTTGCCGGGTTACTGCCGCGTGGATGCCCCAAAATGGATTCGGTGATTCAATCGGAAAGTCCGAACCGCAGGCAATGCGCGATTCTTGCTGCAAAAAGCTGCGCCAGGCATACGCGCCCTTGATGCGCTCATGCCCCACCCTTTGTTCGGCCATGTTTTTGTCCGAGGTGGCATGGGTCGGTTGCATCGAAGGCACAATGCCCAGTTGCTTGAAACGGGCAATGTCGGCCACATCCACCACTTGCGCATGTTCCACCCGGTGGCGCAGGGCTTGGCTCTGGTATTGCGGAATCAATTTGGCAAAGCTGTCCAGCACCTGGCGATTGCCACCATCGCCAATCGCATGCACATTCACCTGATACCCGGCCTGCATGGCCTTGCCCATTTGCGCTTGCATGGCCTTGTCGTCCAAAAACAGCAAACCCCTGGTTTGCGCCGCGTCAGAATACGGTTGCAACAGCGCCGCACCGCGACTGCCGAGCGCGCCATCGGAAAATAATTTTACGGCGCGCAAAGCATAGTGGTCATCCGCCATGGTCACGAGCGGGCCTTTGGCCGCCAATTGATCAAACTCCGGCCCCACCCCACGGATCATGCCATACACCCGCACCTTGAGCTTGCCGGCATTGGCATATTCACGCATCAGGGCATCTTGCGCCACCCCAACGCCGGCATCATGCACACTGGTTAAACCCATGCTGGCCAATTGCGCCATAGCGGCGTCCAGCGCCAAACGTAATTCGGCCTGGGTCGCTGGCGGTGCCACTTTGCTGATCAAGGCCATGGCGCTATCAACCAAGACCCCGCTCGGCTTGCCCTTGGCATCACGTTCAATTTTGCCTCCCGCCGGATCGCGGGTAGCAGCCGTAATGCCCGCCAATTGCAAGGCTTTGGAATTGGCCCAACCTGCGTGCCCATCCACCCGCTCCAACCACACGGGCCGATCTGCCACCACCGCATCAATTTCCGCCGCCGTGGGAAAGCGCCCCAGTTGCCACACCGCCTGATTCCAGCCAAAACCATAAAGCCAGCTGCGCGCCGGGTTGGCTTTGGCATAGGCTGCAATCATGCTTTGCGCCTGTTCCAGGCTTTTGGTTTCGCGCAACACCAGTTGCGCCGCCAATTCACCCTGGCCAAACACATGGCCGTGCGCGTCAATCAAACCTGGCAACACGGTTTTGCCTTGCATGTCGATATGGCGTGCCTGCGGCAACTTCGCTGCCACGGCGGCATTGCTGCCAATGGCAATAATTTTACCCTTGGCATCAAAGGCCATGGCTTCAAATTGCACTACGCCCTGCCCTTGGCCCAGGGTATACCCCTTGGCGTGATCAATAATGGTGACATTGGCCAGCCCGGCATGCGTTTGATCCGAAGTATCAGCCGCAGTGTCAGCCGCAGTGTCAGCCGAAGCACCGGCATGGCCATAAACGAGCGCAGCAAAACCAATCACGCGCAGGGTGTGTAACGCAAAAGCATCGCATACTTGCATACCAAATCTATCCTTCCATCCCTAAAATAAAGCAATCATTATTTCGAATGCTGCATTCTACCAGCATGCAATGCGGTAAACTGGCACAAACCCTGTTTCAGCCCAAGCAAAGATACGAACATGCCAACGAACATGCCAAACATTAACCATACCAAAGTGACATTCAATATCATTGGCGCTGGCCATGTTGGCCAGGTGCTGGCGCGCTTGCTGGTGGAGCGGGCGGGCTGGCAAATTCAAGATGTCTGCAATCGCAGCCTGGAAAGTAGCGCGGCAGCGATTGATTTTATCGGTAGCGGTCGGGCGCTGGCCCATCTGGCCGATTTGCGCCCGGCGCAAGTGACCTTACTCACCGTCAGCGACGATCAAATTCTGCCCTGTTGCGAACAACTGAGCCAAGGGGTCAGCATCGATAACGGCATCTTGCTGCATTGCAGCGGGGCGCTGGCTTCCACGATCATGCAAGCGGCACGCCAGCGCCACTGCCTGCTGGCCAGCGTACACCCAATCCGCAGTTTTGCTGATCCCACCCAGGCGCTGGCCCAGTTTGAGGGCACTTTTTGCGGAATTGAGGGCGATGCTGCCGCGCTGGCGGGCTTGCAAGCCGCGTTAAGCGCGATCGGTGCGCGCAGCGTGCTCATTGATGCTACGGCCAAAACGCTCTACCATGCGGCGGCGGTATTTGCCTGCAATTATTTAAATCCCTTAATTGATATCGCGCTACGCACCTGGCAGGCCGCAGGCGTAACGCCCGAGCAAGCGCGTGAATTGGCACAACCACTGGCGCAACAAACGCTGGATAATATTTTTAGGCTCGGGCCAGCGCAAGCGCTCAGTGGCCCCATTGCGCGCGGCGACTGGGCCACGGTGGCGCGCCAACAGGCGGCGCTGGCGGCGTGGGACCCTGCCGTCGGGCAGCTCTACCAAGTGCTGGCCGAGCATACCGCCGAACTGGCCAAGCGTAAGATGAAGCCTTAGGGCGCTTTCGCCAAGGCCGCATTTTGCGCATCCAGCCACACTTTCAGGGGCGAAAAATAATCGATGATGGCGCTGGCGTCGAGCTGTTCTTCTCCGCTTGCGGTTTTTAGCACTTGTTGCCATGGGCGGCTACTGCCCTGGCTTAACATGGCCTGAAACTTTTTACCTGCTGCCGGGTTTTGATAAATCGAGCAACGATGCAAGGGGCCGCTGTAGCCCGCTTCGCGACACAGGGCGCGATGCAATTGAAACTGCAAGATGGCCGCGACAAAGTATTTGGCATAGCTGGAATCGGCCGCCACATGGTATTTGGCACCGGCATCAAAACCACCATCCTGATTTTTTTGATTCGCCTGATTAGCTTCATTGGATACAGGGCGCTTGATACCCTGGTATTTTTCGCGCAATTCCCACCATACTTTGTCATAGTCTTGCGGCTTGGTACTGCCGGAATACACCTTCCAGCGCCATTGATCAACCAAATAGGCAAACGGCAAAAACGCCACGTTTTGCAAAGCCCGATTCATTAACACGCCCACTTCCTGCGAGGCATCCGGCACTTGCGCCAACAAGCCGATTTTATTCAGGTATTGCGGCGTCATCGACAACACCACGGTATCACCTATCGATTCATGGAAGCCATCGTTGGCACCCGTTTTAAACAACCAGGGTTGATTGCGATAGGCCAAATCGTAATAAATATGCCCCAGCTCGTGGTGAATCACGGAAAAATCTTCGCTGGTCGGGTTGATGCACATTTTGATGCGCACATCAATCCCGCGTTCATTGGCCGCCTTGCCCCCCACCTTTCCCAAATCCCAGGCCGATGCGTGACAGACCACTTCCCGGTCACGCGGCTTGGTGAACAGGGATTTATCCCAAAACGAGGCAGGCAGCGCTTCCATGCCCAGCGAAGTGTAAAACGCTTCACCCAGGCGCACCATACTTTTGGCATCGTGCTGCTTGAGCTGGTCGGCCAGATCCAGCTTGGCGACCGGGCCGGGAGGTTGCACGATGGGATACAAATGATCCCAGGTTTGACTCCACATATTGCCAAACAAATGGGCCGGAATCGGGCCGCTACTTGGCACTTCATCCTTGCCATAGGTTTGCTGCAATTTGAAGCGCACATATTGGTGTAGCGAATCGTACAGCGGCTTCACTTGCTGCCACAGCCGTTCGGTTTCTGCCGCAAACGCTTCGGGTGGCATATCGAATTGTGAGCGCCAAAACGCGCCGGTATCGGCAAAACCCATTTCACGCGCGCCCTTATTCGACGCCGCCACATATTGGGCATAACTGTCTTTATAGGCACGCGCTTGCTGATGCCAGCCGAGCCAGATTTCTTTCAATTCTGCCGGATTTCGGCTCTTTGCCATCATCGCTTCCAGCGCCCCCAAGGGCAGGCAAACGCGCTCGCCGGCCTCTTTGCGGCAATACGTGGCTTTGCCATACGCACCAGTGAGGGCGGCGGATAATTGGGCATACTCTGCGCGATCTTTGGGGTTGCTAAAGCTCAGGTGCAATTGCATTAATTTGAGCTTACGTTGGTTGTCCACCGACAAGGGCAATTGATTGTAGCGGCGCGCCTGTAGCGCGATTTCGCCAGTGGCCGCCAACATCAATTCATTGGCTTGTACCGAAATGGCGCTGGTATCATCGGTAATATGGGTTTGATAAACCCAGTTGGCGCGCTGTTCGGCATTGGCCAGTTTTTCCAGACGCGCTTCGGCTTGGCGGATAAATTGTTCGGCTTCGGCCACCGTGGGTGCGGCAGTTTTGGCATGGCTTGGCACTGGCAGAGCGAATATTGCCAAAGCACTGATTGCGCTTATTTTGCTTATTTTGCTTATTTTAACAAGCGCGGTGGTCATTTTTATGGGTAGCAAACTATTCTCCTTGATTCTGTGGCGATGGCTGGGGCTGGCCGGGAAGGCTATTTTACGCCATCAGGGCAATTGCCGCGAATATGACAGAGTGTGGCGTTTTGTTCGCAATGCCGGGCCCAAGTGCAAAAAGCTGTTGGCCGACTGGCATGTTTGTGTCGCCTTGCCACCCTCCCCGCCCCAAAGGCAGGCAGTAAAATATCAGTTCCGGGGTGTTAGTTCTTGTGCGCTTGAAACGCGACCCCAAATCGATCCGCCAGGGCATTCAAGCGCTTATCCAGCGTCCAAAGTTCTGCATTCGGAGTCATGAGGGTGGACGCCAACAACACGATGTCCACTACACCGCACCCCAAGCCGTAAAGTTTTTCGCGATCGATAAATCCCATCACTTCTTGCAGACTTGCTTGTTGCGCTTGCCGCAGTAAGCCAAGATCGCCGAGTGTCTGCTCGCGAGGTGCCGGCGGTGTCCCGCATGCGATTTCTGCCAAAACCATAGGGTGCATTAAGGCTAAATCGAATCCAAGCAGTTGAACCAGCGTTACATTGTGGTGCTTAAAGTGATCCACCCAGACCGAGGTATCAACCAGAACGCGCTTCATGATGCTGATTCAGCGCGTCGTCTTGGCACGTCTTGCATGTCGGGCATCGAAGCACCTAAACTCGCCAGACGATGAGCCGCTTGAACCCGGATAAATGTTTTTATCGCCTCCCGAAAGAGGTCGGCTTTGTCCATCGCGGGGTCAGCCACGTCCAGTGCCTGTTGGTACAAGGCGTCATCAATCGTCACTGTCGTTCTCATTTTTTCCTCCTGCCATCAAAATGGATGTTATATCGTATCAATTCTAGCACCAAACCGGGAAAGTGGTGCCGAGAAATTGCGCTGCGCTTATATGATCGTTTGCGCAATGTCTTCTAGCGACTATCATGTCTTTTTTCGACTATCACGGGCGGCCCCATGATTGGATACCCTGAGCTCGCGCTCCAGGTCAAGAATGTTATTGATCTCCCCTTCGGGAATCGAGAGCGCATTCAGCGCAAAAAAAGATAACTGCAATCCCGCTGCTTGAGCAAGCCATTGAACTGATCGACTGGTATCGTGCCCGTTGGGAGATTGAA
>CAMBDR010000173.1 GCA_945864765.1 Janthinobacterium lividum
GCCAATTTACGCTTCATGACCCAGGCGGCGCAACAAGCCAAGGCCCAAGTGCTGCTACTTGGCATGCGCATGCCACCCAATTATGGGCGCAGCTACACCGAACAATTTTTTGCCAGTTACACCAAGGTGGCGCAGCAACAAAAAGCCGCCCTGGTGCCATTTTTCCTGAACAAAATCGCCGATGATATGACGCTGTTTCAAGCTGACCGGATTCACCCCAATGGCGCAGCGCAAACTATTTTACTGGACAATGTTTGGCCAACTTTGCTGCCTTTGATTAAGGCGGTAAAATCGAAATAAGGCCCAATGGCAGGATCGGATGAATGGGTTATAACTCGGCGGGTGTGGGGACGCGTGGGTACGTGGGTACGTGGGACGCGTGGGTACGTGGGACGCGTGGGTACGTGGGACGCGTGGGCACGGTGATGCCGTGCCCACCCTACGCTACTTTGCCTTGGCAGACGCGCTGCCGGAGGCGCTGGCCGAGGCGCTAGCGGCCACCGCTGGCTTCATGACTTTCACCTTGGCCTTCTCTTTCAAGACATCAACAAAAGCACGCATTTCCTGGCCCGCCAGGCTGGTGCCCAATTGTTGCGGTATCGATTGGCGGCGCGCCGCATCCGGGGTGGCACTGGCTTCCACTTTATTGATGCGATACACCGCGTAACCCTGCCCCGGCAATTCCACGCCCACAAATGCTGGCAGCTTGCTGGAATCGGCCGTCATCACCGCTTGCACTGCGCCAGGATTAATTTCCGGCTGGCGTGCGCGTGAAATACGCTTGGCGGCGGCAAACCCGGCATCGTCGGCTTTGGCCTTCAACGCCGCCAATTTTGCCTTACCTGCTTCATTACTCAATTTATCGGCTTCCATGCGCACCAATATTTCACGAATCGGTGCCTGCACCTCGCTCAACGGACGTGCAGTGACGGGTTTATATTCCAGCACCCGGCCCGCTACCAACACACCCGGTGCCACTTCCACCGCCTGGGTATTGCGCTTGTTTTTAATCGAATCGTCGCTAAACAAGGCACCCAAAAATTTTACATGATTATACGGTACACCCGGTGCCATGCCCGGGTTGGGCAGACGCCCCAATGAGCTCACGGTTTCAATTTTCAAATCCAATTTCTCTTTTTTCAGCTTATCCAGCGCCGCTTGCAAATTATCAGAACGGTCTTCCACCGCATCGGCAAAGGCTGACGACAAATCAGCATATTTCTTGGCGATCAAGGGCTTTTTCATTTCATCCAGAATTTGCGCCTTGACTTCATCAAAGGATTTGATCGATTCGGGTTTAATGTCAACCAGTAAAATGATGTGATAGCCAAAATCAGACAATACCAAATCGCTGATCTCACCCTTTTTCAGTTTATACGCTGCTTCTTCGAAAGGCGGCACCATCTGGCCACGGCCGAAAAATTCGAGGTCACCACCGCGCTCGCCCGAACCCTTGTCTTCTGAATTTTCCTTCGCAAGTTTGGCAAAGTCGGCCGGATTTTTACGCACTTTTTCCAACAAAGCCTGGGCCGCTGCCTTAACCTTTTCTTTATCGGAGCCGTCTTTTTTGACGTTCAACAAAATATGACTGGCGCGCCGTTGCTCTGGCTGGGTATACCGCTGTTTCGACGATTCATAATTGGCTTTGACTTCCGCATCAGGCACGGTAACCATGGCTGCCAGCGCATCACTGTTAAAGACGACGTATTCGGCTTTGATTTGATCAGGAATTTCAAACTTTTTACTGTTTTTATTGTAGTAGTCTTTAATCATGTCATCCGTGACTTTGACTTTGTCGGCAAAGTCGCTGGTTTTGATCAATAATTCTTGCACTTCACGCTCTTGCTCGATAATGTCCGCAATCCGGTTCGAGACGGTGGTCGGTGCAAACGCGGTGTTTTGGATGGATTGGGTGAATTGTTGCACCAACATATCGCGCCGCATACGGGCATCAAAGCTTGCGCCTGTCATGCCCTGCTGCTTGAGCACGGCTTCGTACTGCGCTTTACTAAACTTGCCTTCTGCATCCAAAAAGGCCGGGATTTCAGTCAATTTCTTCACCAAAACCTCGTTGGCCAGCATCAGATTTTTTTCATCAATCGAGGCTTGCAATACTTGCTGTTCGATCAAACCATCCAGCACCCTTTGCTTGGCTTCCGGCGTTTCAAACAACTTGGGATCAAACTGCGCACCCGCCATTTGGCGATAGCGGTTGATTTGTTCATTTTGGGCATTGTCCCACTCTTGCTGGGTAATGGCGCGCTTACCGACAGTCGCGACCAAATTCACCGGATCACTGAACATGTCGTTGCCGACATTACCAAAAAACAAGAACGAAGGAATAATCAAAAGCGCCAAAAAGATTTGCATCAGACGCTGGTGGGTACGAATATATTCAAACATGATCAGCCAGTACAGATTGAAATTGGATAGCAGAACCGCCTATAAAAAAAGGCGAACTAAAATGTTCGCCCTCCGAATTCGGCGCGGCAAAAAAAATGGCAGCACGCCTACTATTGCTACCAGTCCAAAAGCATAACATATTTATCAAACCAACGGGCGCAAATACAGGACAAATAGGCCTTTCCTGCATCAAAAATCAACTCAATTAACGGCGTCACGCAAGGATTTACCCGGTTTAAACTTGGGTAGCTTGCCCGCCTTGATGATAATGCTCTCGCCCGAACGCGGATCGCGCCCGTTGCGGGCGGCCCGCTGACTGACCGAGAAGGTGCCAAAACCGACAATGGTGACACTTTCTTCTTTTTTCAAGGCTTCGGAAACCACATCCAAAAATGCATCCAAAGCCCGCGCCGCCACCACCTTGGTAATGTCGGCCTGATTGGCAATCTGTTCAATTAATTCTGTGTTATTCACAACCATCTCCCCTGCAAGCTGCGCCAAGTCGTAGAAAAAGCGCCTCGTAAGGCGCTTTTTCTACCAGCCAAAACCACACACACCATCAATGCTTCATAATCACCGGTTTATCACTGCTTGCCGCTTCCGCTACGGCGGCAACCACGGCAACCACAGGCTCCACCAAAGCCTGGGGCGGACGCTCCAGCGCAATTTCCAAAACCTTATCAATCCAACGCACAGGGACGATTTCGAGCTTGTTTTTGACGTTATCCGGAATCTCCGCCAAATCCTTGACATTTTGCTCGGGTATCAAGACCGTTTTGATTCCGCCACGATGCGCCGCCAAGAGCTTTTCTTTCAATCCACCAATGGGCAATACTTCGCCACGCAAGGTAATTTCGCCTGTCATCGCCACATCTGCACGCACTGGAATGCCGGTAAACACCGACACCAAGGCTGTGGTCATACCTATCCCGGCGGACGGCCCGTCTTTCGGGGTCGCCCCTTCCGGTACGTGGATATGGATATCGCTCTTTTCAAACACATCCGAATGAATACCTAGCCTGCTTGATCTCGAACGCACCACCGTGCGTGCCGCTTCAATCGATTCCTTCATCACGTCGCCCAAGGTGCCGGTACGAATGATATTGCCCTTACCCGGCATAGTCACCGCTTCAATGGTCAGCAAATCGCCGCCCACTTCGGTCCAGGCCAAACCCACCACCTGGCCAACCTGATTTTCTTTTTCTGCCACGCCAAAATCATAACGCCGCACACCGAGGAATTTATCGACGTTTTTCGAAGTAACGATGACTTTTTTGTCTTTCTCTTTTTCATTCTTTTTCATCAACAACATCTTGACGACTTTGCGGCAAATCTTGGAAATTTCCCGCTCCAGCGCGCGCACCCCGGCTTCACGCGTGTAGTAATGAATGATGTCGCGAATCGCCGATTCCCCCAAAGAAATCTCACCTTCTTTCAAACCATTATTTTTGATTTGCTTGGGCAATAAATAACGCTGGGCGATATTCATTTTTTCTTCTTCGGTGTAACCGGACAAACGAATCACTTCCATCCGATCCAACAAGGCGGGCGGAATATTGTAGGAATTCGAAGTCGCCACAAACATCACATCCGACAAATCAAAATCGACTTCCAAGTAATGATCGGAGAAAGTATGGTTTTGTTCCGGGTCCAGCACTTCCAGCAAAGCGGACGATGGATCACCCCGGAAATCGGCCCCCATTTTATCCACTTCATCGAGCAAGAATAAAGGATTGCGCACCCCGACCTTGGTCAGGCTTTGCAAAATTTTGCCCGGCATGGAGCCGATATAAGTACGGCGATGACCACGAATTTCGGCTTCATCGCGCACCCCGCCCAAGGCCATACGCACAAACTTGCGATTGGTGGCGCGCGCAATCGATTGCCCCAGCGAGGTTTTACCCACACCTGGGGGGCCAACAAAGCACAAGATCGGCGCTTTGAGTTTTTCAACCCGTTGCTGCACCGCCAAATATTCCAGAATACGCTCTTTAACCTTATCAAGGCCATAGTGGTCGGTATCGAGGATTTTTTCGGCGTTGCTTAAATCAATGCTGACCTTGGATTTTTTCTTCCAAGGCAAGGCAACCAAGGTGTCGATATAATTGCGCACCACCGTGGCTTCGGCCGACATGGGCGACATCAACTTCAGTTTTTTCAACTCATTGAGTGCTTTGTCTGCGGCTTCTTTGGGCATCTTGGCGGCAGCAATTTTCTTTTCAAGGTCGTCGATATCCGCGCCCTCTTCACCTTCGCCCAATTCTTTTTGAATTGCCTTAACTTGCTCATTGAGATAATACTCACGCTGGGATTTTTCCATCTGGCGCTTGACACGGCCACGGATGCGTTTTTCCACTTGCAAAATATCCAACTCGCCTTCCAACTGGCCGAGCAAATGCTCCAGCCGTTTGGCGACGTTGACAATTTCGAGAATCACTTGTTTTTGTTCCAGTTTCAGCGGCAAATGCGCTGCTACCGTATCGGCCAGACGCCCTGCATCATCAATGCCAGTGAGCGAAGCCAAAATTTCGGGCGGGATTTTTTTGTTCAGTTTCACATACTGATCAAATTGCTGGACGATGGCGCGCCGCATGGCCTCGACCTCGGACTCGGCACCCATATCCGAAGTAATGGGGGTAAGGTCGGCAATAAAATGGCTTTCCGTTTCACTGATGTGATGGATATGCGCACGTTGCCCACCTTCAACCAGTACTTTGACCGTACCGTCGGGCAATTTCAACATTTGCAAAATATTGGCAACGCAGCCAATACTGTAAATGTCGCTGGCCGATGGTTCATCTTTGGCGGCGGCCTTTTGTGCAGCGAGCATGATGCTCTTTCCCTGCTCCATAGCCGCTTCCAGCGCTTTAATTGATTTCGGGCGACCAACAAACAACGGTATGACCATATGCGGGAAAACGACGACATCACGCAAAGGCAATAAGGGCAGTTGGATTTGCTCGGTTAATTTGGAGGTTGTCATGGCGTACCTTTTAAAAGACGTGTTTACGATGTTGGCACGAGTTGCAAAAACACAAGACCGGGCAATAAAAAAAATGATGAACTAACGAAAAAAAGCAACGAAAAAAATTCACAAGAAAATTCATGGGTTATCAAGAAATGGTATTGCGCCCCAGCCTTTAGCAAGCAGCAACACCTCCGTTTTTGGCCTTCCGACTCAGGCCTGGGACTCAAGCCTGGGACGCATTATGATTATTAATTGTACCGCTTTTACGAAAAAAAACCGGCTAAAACGCCGGTTTTTCGAATTTCGACGCAAAAAACCCTCAGTTTTCGCCAGACGCCTTGGGCTGATCACGATAAACCAAGATCGGTTTGCCAGTATTGGTGATGGTTTTTTCATCGATAACCACCTTGGAAACATTGGCATTGCTCGGCAGCTCATACATCACGTCCAACAAGGCATGCTCTAAAATCGAACGTAAGCCGCGCGCACCTGTCTTGCGTGCCAGCGCTTTCTTGGCGATCGCATGCAAAGCCGAGCTGGTGATTTCAAGCTCGGCACCTTCCATCTCCAGCAGCTTGGAATATTGTTTGACCAAGGCATTCTTGGGTTCGGTCAAAATCTGAATCAAGGCTTCTTCGGTTAATTCGGCCAAGGTTGCGACCACGGGCAAGCGCCCAACCAATTCAGGAATCAAGCCAAATTTAATTAAATCTTCGGGTTCCGCTTCTTGCAATAAGACGGTGGTCGATTTTTCGCTCTTGCTCTTGACATCAGCAGAAAAACCGATACCGCTTTTCTCGGAACGATTGGCGATAATTTTCGACAAGCCATCGAACGCACCGCCACAAATAAACATGATGTTGGTGGTGTCGATTTGTACAAAATCCTGATTCGGGTGTTTGCGTCCGCCCTGCGGCGGCACCGAGGCCATGGTGCCTTCGATTAATTTCAATAAGGCTTGCTGCACACCTTCACCCGACACATCGCGCGTGATGGAGGGATTATCAGATTTACGCGAAATTTTATCAATTTCATCAATATACACAATCCCGCGTTGCGCTTTATCGACTTCATAATTACAGCTTTGCAGCAATTTCTGAATGATGTTTTCCACGTCTTCGCCAACATAACCCGCTTCGGTCAGCGTGGTGGCATCGGCAATCACGAAGGGCACATTCAACATGCGCGCCAAAGTCTGCGCCAACAAGGTTTTGCCCGAGCCAGTTGGGCCAACCAGCAAGATATTGCTCTTGGTCAGTTCAACTTCGTCTTTTTTACCCAGATGCTTGAGCCGTTTGTAGTGGTTATACACCGCCACCGACAAAATCCGTTTGGCCACTTCTTGCCCGATCACGTATTGATCGAGTAAGGCACAAATTTCGTGTGGCGTTGGTAAATCGGATTTGGTGCCGGGAACTGCTTCGAGATTGGTGGTTTCGTCACGAATGATGTCGTTGCACAATTCGATACATTCGTCACAGACGAATACCGACGGGCCGGCAATCAGCTTCTTTACTTCGTGTTGGCTCTTGCCGCAAAACGAGCAATAAAGCAACTTTTCACCGCCGGATGATTTCTTATCGGACATGAGCAATCAATTATTTAAAGGTTGGGTGCAACTAAGAAACTTACCTGCACATGACACACTGACCCGCACACTAGGCGCGATTGGTTAACACTTTATCGATCAAACCATAATCAGCGGCTTCCTGGGCTGACATAAAGTTATCACGATCTGTATCTTTAGCAATTTGTTCTGGCGTTCTGCCAGTTTTTTCGGCCAAAATTTGGTTCAGGCGTTCACGCAAATATAAGATTTCGCGCGCCTGAATTTCAATATCCGATGCCTGCCCTTGCGAGCCACCCGATGGTTGATGAATCATGATACGCGAATTTGGCAAGGAAAAGCGTTTTCCATTGGCACCTGCTGCCAATAAAAATGCCCCCATTGAGGCCGCCAAACCGGTACACAAGGTCGAAACATTGGGTTTGATAAACTGCATGGTGTCGTAAATGGCCAAACCAGCCGAAACCGACCCACCCGGAGAATTAATGTAGAGGGAAATATCCTTATCAGGATTTTCGCTCTCTAAAAATAGTAATTGCGCCACAATCAAATTCGCCATTTGATCATTCACTGGCCCAACCAAAAAAATAACGCGCTCTTTTAACAGCCGCGAATAAATGTCATAGGAACGCTCACCACGACCACTTTGCTCAACCACCATCGGGATCAAGCCAAGCATTTCTGTATCTAATGCCGGATTTCTGTTCATACCTGCCATTTGTTTTCCTTGAGAAGAACGGTGCGCTATGCCATCTGTGTTTTCACATCCGGACCCAACAATGTACCACGTTGTTGGGTCGCAGATGATATGCCAACCGAGATGACATGCCAACCTAAGCTTGTTCGTTATTACCCATGAGTTCTTCAAAAGCCAAGAGTTTTTCAACCACTTTGGCCTGACCGAACACATAGTTAACGACGTTTTCTTCTAATACAAGAGCTTCAACT
>CAMBDR010000174.1 GCA_945864765.1 Janthinobacterium lividum
GTACCTCGGCCCCGACATTTCCGGTCCACGTCGCCAACAGACAGCCGTACAGGCTTTGCCGGACTTCTTCATTCGGGAAACATAATTGGTAATAATATTTCCCCCCCAGCCGCTCTTCCCGCGCTATCGTCAAATATCCCGCCTGAAACATCAAGGCCTCGGTCGAAACCCGTTCGACATCGAATGCGGCCAACAATTGGGCGTCTGCTTCCATTGTGCCCAAGGTGGGCAACCACGCCTGGCGTTCAGTCAAAATCTGGATCAAAAAGGTGGGGGTCGCCGACTCAAACCACCAGGGGCGAAATTTACGTTCCTGCAACAACAGCAGCACATCATACGGGTTATACACCGCCTCGCCCAACCAGTTATAGCCGTTATACCAATGCCGCACTTCGGCCCGATCCAAGCCGTCAAATTCATGTCCAAAAACTGCATCAAGCTCCTGGTCGGTATAACCGCACAAGGCAGAAAACTCGGGCGACAAGGTAATGTCACGCAAGCTGTTCAAGCCAGAAAACAAACTCACTTTACTAAATTTGGAGACCCCGGCGAGAAACGAAAAATGAATATCGGCATCGGCTTTCTTGATCACCGAATACAGGTTTTTCAAGCCTTCACGCATCGCCAGTGCCGTGCTGTGATCGGTGACATTATCCAGCATGGGTTTATCGTATTCGTCGATCAGCACCACCACCCGTTGCCCATGTTTTTGGCGCGCCAGCCGGATTAACTGGGCAAACTGGCCGGAAATGCTGCGATGCGTACAAACCACACCCAGGCGCTCTTGATTATCAATTATTAGCTCGTGGATTTTTTCATCCAGGGCGGCACGGGAATCGAGCACGCCATCGGCAAAACTGATGCTCACCACCGGAAATTGTCGGCTCCAATCCCATTTATCCTGAATGTACAAGCCATTGAACAAGGCTTGATTGGCTTCAAATAATTCCTTCAAGGTATCAAGAAACAGGCTTTTGCCAAAGCGACGCGGACGCGACAGGAAAAAACATTTACCTTGTTCGGTCAAGAGATGGGCGAAACGGGTTTTATCGACGTAATAATAGCCACCGGATATGATGTCCGCAAAGGTTTCTATGCTGATTGGCAATCTTTTTCTGGGTGCGCTCATGACGTTATTTGCTTGGCTTGGATAGACAGATCAAGCGCATTGTAACCGAATTAGGCAAAGCCGGGCACTCACCCGGCCAGCTACACCACCAAATCAACATGCTGCACCGTGCCTGCGCTGCCATCTTCGCGCAGGTACACGCCCGTGCTGCGCAACTGGCCCTGGGTTTGGTTTTGCCCATCTTTTAAGGCAAACGGGGTGTTGGCGTTGGCCAAAAAGATCGCGCCCACGCCTTTCTCGGCCAGCGTGGCAACTTGATCCTGACCGCTGGCGTCTTTGTTGTAGAGACGTAAGGCGCTAAACACCGGGTCGTTTTCATCAATCACCTGGTTGTGGTCGCTATCATACGCGGCCAAGTCCTGAAAACCATTGCCGCTTTGCGGGCCAAACAATTCCTTGCCGTTGTTGATTTGGCCATCGCCGTTTTTATCCAGCGCCAAAAAAGCGCTACCACTATTGACGAAATGAACTTGCTCGTTCTGACCGTCACCAGTCAAATCAAAACTGAAGCTGGCGTCGCGCAATTGCACTGATTTGCCATCCAGATTCAACACCAGCGGGTCCACCGGTTTGCCATTGACCAAGTGGCGGCTGGATTCTTCGCTATGACTGCGCTCCAGATTCAAATTGACCGAGAAATTAATTTTGCGGCCATCGCTGGTGGTCACGCTGCCTTGTGCGCTAAATTGGGTTTGCTCGGATTCGGTATGGGTTTCGGTGCGGGTTTGGTGAACCTGCGGCCCGCTGGGGGCGCTGCCGGGGCTGGTGTTGGCGGGGCCTGGGGATGAGGGTGGCGCTGCGTCGGCTGCGCTGGCGTGCAATTCAAAGCTTGATTCCTGAAATTTGGTGCCCGTGATTTGTTCAAAGAGCGATTTCACCAATTGATAACGCGGATCTCCTTTGAGTTCTTCTTCATTCGCCCCCGCCCCGGCTACGCCATCCGCGCCATCTGCCTGCGCCGCATCCAAGCCCTGTGGCGACAATTGCACCACCGTCGAAGCGCTGGTGACACTAAAGCTGGAGAAATTGCTGACACGGCCGCTTTGGATGAGCGACTCAGCCCCTTGCGTGCGTGCGGATGGGCTGGCAAGGCGCTCAGGTTTGTCCAGCGTCGTGCGCACGCTGGTACTCTCTTGCGCAATATGGTTAGCTGCCAACTGTATTTGTGACGATTCGATTTTCATGACAAGCTCCACTAAGCGCTGCGATAGCGGACGATGCTATCAATGCTATAGTAGTTGTCGGCAGGAATCACCCAAACTGAATGGCGCGGTTTTACAAAATTTGATGATGATTGCCAATAATCAACCAGCAATAATCAATAAGCAACCCGCAATAAGCAACCAGCAATAAGCAGCCTCACAAAATTATACGTAGTAGGCGGTACTGGTCATCACTTTGGCCATTGCCTGCATGGCTTTTTGCACGGGGGGTGGCGGTTCTTCTGCGCCCAAGGCTTTGGCGGCCGCACCGTGAGCGATTTCGTCCTGGCGCATTTGTTCGACGATGGCGCGTGATTTTTCATCTTGCTGCGGCAAACCGTCGGCTTGCTGCGCCAAATGGCTTTCCAGATGTTTTTCTACCTGGCGCTCGGTTTCCACCACAAAACCCAGGCTTTTGGCATCTCCCAAATGCGCGGCCACGGTGCCCATCGCATACGCGCCCGCATACCAGAGCGGGTTGAGCAAACTCGGTTGGGAGCCGAGTTCTTTCAAACGCTCGGCCGTCCAGGCCAAATGATCTTCTTCTTCAATCGCCGCTTGTTCAAACTGTTGACGCAAGGTTTGAGTTTTGGCAAAACGCGCTTGCGCTTGATATAAGGCCTGGGCGCACACTTCGCCCACATGATTGACTCGCATTAAACCTGCGCTATGCCGCCGTTCTGCCGCGTTCATTTCACCCGGCTCTTGCGCAGCTTCAGGCGTTGGGCGCGACGCTTGCGCCACCCCGCTCACCACGCGCAAGGCTTGATCCAGGCCAACGATCAATTGATCCAAACCGTTTTTGCCAAATGGCAGGGGTAATTTAAACATATCACGTTACCTTCAATTCAGATCAAGCCGACTCTTCCGGGGCTTGCGTGGCACGTACAAATAGCGGGGCCAACCACAAACCCAACTCATACAATAAACACATCGGCAAGGCCAAAGCCAGTTGGCTCACGATATCAGGCGGGGTCACAATCGCTGAAATAATGAAAGCCCCCACCACCGCATACGGCCGAATCGCACGCAATTTCTCCAATTCCACAATACCCATACGCACTAACACCACCTGTACCACGGGCACTTCAAAACAGGCCCCAAAAGCCAAACACATGCTGGTGACAAAATCGAGATAGTTTTCAATATCCGGTGCCACCGAAATCGATTGTGGCGCGATACTGTAAATAAATTTAAACACCTGGCCAAATACCAAAAAATAACTGAAGGCAACACCCATCAAGAACAAAATCGATGACGATATGACCAGCGGCCAAACCAGCCGTTTTTCATGCTCATACAAACCGGGCGCAACAAAAGCCCAGGCCTGATAAAACGTCCAGGGCAGCGCCAGCAAAAACGCCAATAACAAGGTCACCTTCATCGGCACCAAAAACGGCGCAATCACGCCAGTGGCGATCATTTTGGCACCCACAGGCAAGGCCGCCATCATCGGCTGCGCCATAATGTCGTAGATTCTGGCCGGACCAGGCCAAATGGCCAGGGCGATAAAGATTACCGCCAAACCTAAAACAGCGCGCACCAGGCGGTCACGCAATTCGATCAGGTGCGAGACGAAAGATTCGCCGACGCCGTCTTTATCAAGATTGATCATTTAGAAAAAGGAAGAAGAAGGGGTGGATTTGCGGTATTTGGCAACCCGCGCCGCGCCGGATAACACGCGCATTTTGGCACCGGATTGATGTTTATACCACTGCGGCAGCGCCGAGGTGCGAGCCAATTTTTTGCGGCGAAACTGTTTTGCCTTATACAACATTTGCGAGCGGGTGGGCAAATTGAGCATCTCATCGGTCGATGGCTGCCAAGCCGAGTTGAGATCATCTTCCACTTGCGACACTTCTTCATTGACGCTGGACTGGAAGTCTTGCGCGGCACTTTCCACATCTTTTTGCATGCGGCGCAATTCTTCCAGCTCCAGTTCGCGGCTGACTTCGGATTTAACCTGACTCATGTAACGCTGCGCCCGCCCATACAGGGAACCCACCATGCGTGCCACGCGCGGCAGCTTTTCCGGGCCAATCACGATCAGTGCCACCACGCCAATCAGCGCAAGCTTGGTTAAGCCAAGATCAATCATAAATTTGGGCTACCTTCAGGTTTTTTAAGTTTTGGGCTTTTCTTTGGCATCGACATCAATCGTCGTTTTATCAGCCACCTGGGCCGGTTTTTCTTCCTCGCCCTTAATGCCATCTTTAAAGCCTTTGACCGCTTTACCTAAATCGCCCCCAATATTGCCCAGTTTTTTGGTGCCAAATATCAATACAATCACCAGCAGCACAATTAACCAGTGCCAGATACTAAAACTACCCATCGTGTTCTCCCAACCGTAAAATAGTGTTCCAAAGCTTGTAACAAGGCTTAGACTGGCCCGCCACCCAATAAATGCATGTGCAGATGGTACACCTCTTGCCCGCCATTCGGGCCAGAATTAATTAATGTTTTGTAACCCCCAACCGGGTTGCCCGCCGCATCCTGACTGACCGCGACATCAAACTCTTTGGCCAACTTGGGCACCAGGGCCAACATTTTGCCCAATATCGCTTGATGACTGTCATCACATTCCGACAAGTGAGCAATATGTTGCTTGGGAATAATCAGCAAATGCACCGGCGCATGGGGCCGAATATCTTTAAACGCCAATAAGGTATCATCTTCATGCACAATGGTGGCAGGAATTTGGTGGGCTGCAATTTTACAGAATATACAATTTGTCATAATATCTCAAACTCTTCAGATTCAATAGGACAGGCCAAATCTTACGATTGCTGGCGCTGCGCTTTTTCTTCCAGGCCCGATAAACCTTCACGTCGGGCCAATTCATCCAGTACTTGCTGCGGTGTTAAATTAAAATGCGCCAACATCACGAGCGAATGAAACCATAAATCCGCACACTCATACAAGAGTTGGCTGGTATCGCCACTGTGGCGCGCATCTTTTGCCGCCAATACGGTTTCGGTTGCTTCTTCACCAATCTTTTTCAAGATGGCATCATCGCCTTTGGCATACAGGCGCGCCACATAGGACGCAGCCGGATCGCCACCGTTGGCTATTTTACGCGACTCCAGCTTTTCTGCCAGCCGATTTAAGGTGGAATTCATAGTCACTTCATCGTCACTTATTAAATTAAAAAGAATGGAGGCCATATCCATAACGAACGGCAATGGAATTTACTTATAAATCGTGTCGGGATCTTTCAGCACCGGATCCACCGTGACCCAATCGCCGCCCTTGACCTGGCCTTCGAATTTTTGGTAGAAACAGGAATGCCGCCCGGTATGGCAGGCAATCCCTCCGACCTGTTCAATTTTCAGCAAGACCACGTCTTCATCACAATCGAGTCGAATTTCGACCACTTTTTGGGTGTGCCCCGATTCTTCGCCTTTGTGCCAGAGTTTTTTGCGCGAACGGCTCCAATACACTGCCTCGCCCAATTCCACGGTTTTGGTGAGCGCGTCGCGATTCATCCATGCAAACATCAAAATGGTATTGCTGCCAGCCTCTTGTGCAATCACAGGCACCAGGCCGTTTTCATCCCATTTGACCCGATTGAGCCATTTTCTGCTCATGCCAACCTCATTGGTATGCCTTGATCCGCCAAGAAATGCTTGGCTTCTTGTATCGTGTGATGCCCATAATGAAAAATACTGGCCGCCAACACCGCATCAGCCCGGCCCAAATGGATGCCATCGGCCAAATCTTGCAAGCCCCCCACGCCACCGGAAGCAATCACCGGAATATGCACCGCGTCCGACACGGCGCGGGTCAAGGCCAGATCAAAACCCACCTTGGTGCCATCGCGATCCATGCTGGTGAGTAAAATTTCACCCGCGCCCAAACTCTCAACCTTTTGCGCCCATTCCAGCGCATCCAAGCCAGTGGGATTACGTCCGCCATGGGTGAAAACTTCCCACTTGCCGGGTGCCGTTTGTTTAGCGTCGATAGCGACCACGATGCATTGCGAACCATATTTGTGCGCTGCATCAAAGACCAACTGCGGATTGGCGATGGCCGAGGTATTCATGCTGACTTTATCGGCACCGGCATTGAGCAGGCGGCGCACGTCTTCCACCGCACGCACACCACCACCCACGGTGAGGGGAATAAACACTTGTGACGCCACCGCTTCGATGATGTGCAAAATCAAATCGCGCCCATCGCTGGATGCGGTGATGTCGAGAAAAGTGATTTCATCGGCACCTTGCTCGTCATAACGACGCGCAATTTCAACCGGATCACCCGCATCGCGCAATTCGAGAAAATTAATACCCTTGACTACTCGCCCCCGCGTCACATCCAGACAGGGGATAATTCGTTTTGCCAACATAGCGTTGCCCTTAAGGCGAATTGATGGTTGATAGTTGAGGGATTGATTAAGTTTTATTCGTCCAAATCGCCACTCAATTCATCGGCGCGCAATTGCGCTTGCGCCAGATCGAGCGTGCCTTCATAAATAGAACGGCCGCAAATGACAGCTTCAATCCCCTCTTCCTGCACCGCGCACAAGGCTTCCACGTCAGCCAGATTATGTACACCACCGGAAGCAATCACCGGCACTTTGACCGCCCGCGCCAAACGCACGGTGGCTTCGATATTGACGCCGCCCATCATGCCATCGCGCCCGATGTCGGTGTAAATAATCGATTCCACGCCATAGCCTTCAAATTTCTTGGCCAGATCCACCACTTCATGACCGGACAGCTTGCTCCAGCCATCAGTCGCCACTTTGCCATCCTTGGCATCCAGACCAACGATGATTTGGCCGGGGAAAGCGCTACAGGCATCATGCAGAAAACCGGGGCTTTTCACAGCCGCAGTGCCGATAATGACATAGCTTAAGCCAGCATCAAGATAGCGCTCGATGGTATCCAGATCGCGAATGCCACCACCCAATTGCACCGGAATTTCTTCGATATCATTTTCATCCGCAAAATCTTGCACCGCTTGCAAGATTAAAATAATCGCGGATTCGTTTTTGGGTTTGCCGGCAAATGCGCCGTTCAAATCAACCAAATGCAAGCGCCTTGCGCCCTGTTCCAGCCAATGCAAAGCCATATCGGCAGGATTTTCAGAAAACACTGTAGCAAGTTGCATATCGCCTTGTTTCAAGCGCACGCAGTGACCGTCTTTCAGGTCGATGGCAGGAATGAGCAGCATGGTGGATCAAAATTTAAAAGAAACTTTCAAAAAGGACGCCTGTAAAACCGGGGGAGCGCACGCGCTCAGGGTTTCCAGGCAACAAAATTCTTATACAACTGTAAACCGGCAGCAGCACTTTTTTCCGGGTGAAACTGCGTAGCGAAGATATTATCACGCGCCACGGCACAACAGAAGGGGGCACCGTAATCTGTTTCACCCACACTATCGGCACCGTTTTCTGGCACCGCATAATAACTATGTACAAAATAGAAATAACTTTGGTCGGGAATACCTTGCCACATCGGGTGCGGCGCAGTTTGTCGCACGCGATTCCAACCCATTTGTGGTACTTTATAGCGTGAACCGTCTTCTTGCAACTGATTTTCCAA
>CAMBDR010000175.1 GCA_945864765.1 Janthinobacterium lividum
GATAATGATAGACCTTGGGCTTATTTACAACAGGCGTGGGCTCGGTATAGGACACACGAGGTGAGGTGTTTTGCCCCCAGGCAATGCTTGCCAGCACATATAAAAATATGCCGAAAAAAACGCTTCTCTGGATTTGTTTGCCTGAATGCACGATATGCCGCCCCTGAATTGATATTGGCAATCCAATCTTGTTGATCTTATATTGCCGATAGAAAATTGATGCCGACAGTCATTTTACCCGATTCTGCCCTATAAAATACACCAGGCAAGTCGCAGCGGCAATAATCGCCGCACTTGCTTTTTCTGCCTGCCGCTTATGGCACAATGCGAAGTAGACAAAAAGTAGTTTGTAGCCGCCCCCAATTATGCCAAGGAGAATTGCATGAAAATGAGTCACCTGCCAAGTCGCACCTTACCTTGCCTTTGTTTCGCCCTGAGCCTTTGCAGCATGGCGGCACAGGCGGCACCCTTGCCTGCCTACAATGTGGATATCAAACAATCCGGGGTATCCGGCCTGTCATCGGGCGCATTTATGGCTTCGCAAGTGGGGGTGGGCTTTTCTTCTTACGTCAAATATGTGGGTGTGGTAGCCGGTGGCTCCACCTGGTGCTCCAAAGGTCAACTCAGTAATGCCACCGGCATGTGTATGGCAGCCACCACCGCCGGCATTGGGCCAACACCCGCCGATTATGTCAGTTGGATCAACGCCCGCTCAACCGATGGCAGCATCGATAACAAAAGCAATTTGGCAGCACAGCGTTGGTGGTTGTTTTCCGGCGCGTCCGATACCACCGTCTACCCTTATGTGGACGACGCCAATCAAACGGTGATGAATTCGTTTGTCAGCGCAGGCAATCTGGTCTATGTCAACCGCCGCTCGGGCACCGCCCACACCATGCCCACCTTGAGCTACGGCGGCGCTTGCGGCACCACCGCCTCCCCCTGGGTGGGCAATTGCTCGTATGATGCCGCCGGGGCCATGTTTGCGCATATGTATGGCACACTCAACGCGCGCAACGGCGGCACATTGGGTGGCACGTATATCGATTTCGACCAAACCGAATTTATCACCAGCGGCCATGGCGTGGCCGCCACCGGGCATGCCTATATTCCCGCCGCCTGCGCTTCCGGTGCTTTGTGCAAAGCGCATATCGCACTGCACGGCTGCAAACAAATGGATGCCGGCGTGGGCGATGCATTTTACAAACATGCTGGCTATAACGAATGGGCCGATACCAATAACATCGTCATGATCTATCCACAAACCAGCCAAAGCAGTATCGGCAACCCGAATGGTTGCTGGGATTGGTGGGCCTATGACGATAGCAATTATTCGATTAAATCCGGGCGGCAAATGGCCTTGATGGACAAGATTTTTAAACGTGTCGCCAGCGGCTTTGTGGCTTTACCCACACCAGGCGGCCTGACGGTGAGCGGCAGCACCAATACCTCGGTCAGTTTGAGCTGGAATGCGGTGGTAGGTGCCAGCGGGTACAACATCTACCGCAATGGCAGCAAGATCAACCCCAGCTTAAATGCCGCCACGACCTACACCGACAGCAGCGGTTTGACTACGGGCACGTCGTATAGCTATAGCGTCAACGCACAAAACGCCAGCGGCCAGCAATCGGCGCAAACCACCGCCGTAATAGGCACCACCACCGGCAGCCCGCCCGCCTTGGCGGCACCCACCACGGTCGCCGCAATTTCACCCACCGCCACCAGCATTACCATTAACTGGAATGCGGCCCAGGGGGCCAACTTACGCGGTTATAATGTGTATCGCGCCACCGTTTCGGGCGGGCCTTACACCAAAGCCAATGCCAGCGAACTGGCCAGTTCGGAATTATCGTATGTGGCCTCAGCCCTAAACAATAGTACAACGTATTATTTCGTGCTGCGTGCGGTCAATACCAGCGGGGTCGAAACCGCTAACTCAAGCCAGGTCAGCAATACCACCACCACCGGCTATGCCTGTACCGAAGCCACCGCCTGCGTCTGGGATCATTACAATGCCGGGCGGGCGGTATTTAGTGCCAACTTCCTCAATTATTTGGCCAAGGGCTCCAACCAGGATTTGGGTTCAACCAGTTATTGCGGCGGAGCCGTCGGTGCCACTACGCCCATTACCGTCAAAAACACCGCTGCCAATTACTATGAAAAAGGCGCATGCACGCCGACCGGCTTTGATACAGGTACACCCACCGTCCCTACCAATTTAAGTGTTGCCAGTGTCGCCGATACCACCGCCCAATTAAGCTGGACGCCTTCGTCAGGCAGTGCCCTGACCGGCTACAATATGTACCGTTCCACCACCAATGGCAGCGGCTATGCCAAAATCAACGGTAGTTTAATTGCCAGCCCGGCCTATTCGGATACGGGCTTACTCAACTCAACCACGTATTATTATGTGGTGCGCGCCGTCGATAATGCGGCTGTGGAAACAGCCAATAGCAACCAGGCCAGTGCCACCACCCTGGCGGCTGGTGCGACGCAAAGCATCAATATTAGCGCCAACAATACCGCCGCCAGCACCGCGCCCTCCGGTTACACCAAGGCCACTTGCAGCACGGGTGCCACGCCGGAAGTCGGCACCCTGGGTAACCTGGCCATGGGGCGCGGTTCAGACGGCAAATGCAACCGCGCGGTATTGTCGTTTGACACCAGTGCCATTCCCGATGGCGCTACCATCACCAAAGCCTGGCTCACGGTCAACTTCAGTTCCATTTCGGGCGACCCCTGGGCTTCCCCGGCCGGCAATACCTTGGTGATTGATGTGAAAACCGGCGTCTACGATGCCACCCAGGGCACCGAAACGGGCGACTGGAGTTCTGCCCCCACGGCCAGCGCGGTCGCCACCATTCCAAAGTTTACCAGCGGGGCGGCACAATCGTCCAACTTTGGTGCGCTGGGTTTGGCGGCGATTGCCAAAGCAGGCTTAACGCAATTGAAATTGCGCTTTTCGGCAAATCAAAGCAGCAGCCTGATTTACTTGTTCATTACCAAAAACGCCACGCTGCATATTGAATATCAATAGCCCGGCGCACCGACCAAAATCCGCCAAAGCCCGCCGTCCTGGCGGGCTGTGCGCTTTAGCCCGCCTGAGCCAACAATGCTGATCGGTCGTCCACGCCGCTTTCGGTGAGCACCGCCAAGGCCACAATCGGGTTAGCCAAAGCAGGATCGGCACAACGCCAGTTATCCTGTTTGCGCCGCAGCATGAGCACCGTTTGCACTGGCTGGGGGCTACGCAAATTGTCTTCGAGCGACGTTAACTCAGAGCAACAATAATTATTGCAAATATCGGAGCGCATTTCTTTGCTCAAGCTACATCCCTTGGCGGTATGGTTAATGCATGAGCCATGCATCGTATAGTTGGCCAGGCGCGCGGTATAGGCATTAACGACCTGTTCAGGCTGCATTTCCGGGTGTTGTATGATAAAGCGCTGCAGAGTCGCCACCGTCAGGTAAGCATGGTCGCCGCCCAGGGTACAACATCCACCGCCACAGGCAGCACACAAATGCCCCGGCAGGCGTGATTCAATCGGTGCCAACGCCGTCGTGAAAGTGGGTGACACAGCCTGGCTGGCCGACTCATTGGCCGACTCATTGGCCGACTCATTGTCCAATTCGCTGGCAGAAAACGCCATGGCGATCTTCTTGCGCAAATGGGCGCGATAGCGTTTGCGCCGCAAGCGCGATAGCTTAAGCAGTTGGCGTGGGCCGGAGGGCAATTGGACTTGCCTGATCAAACCAGGGTTGGGGTCCTGTGCCAGGCTGGCATGTAACAAGCCCCAGGCGTGTTGATTTTCCTCTGATTTGCCTGATGAATACTGCTGCATCAAGGCATTATGCGCAGCCTGCGCCCGAGCTTGTCTGGCATACCGTTCGAGATAATTTCTAAACAACACCTCACCCATCACAAAACGCTTGGCAAGCACCATTTTGCAAGCAACCTGAGCACAACAGGGCCAGGGATCGGGCGTTTTGGCAGCCAGCGCAAGCTGGTGCGACAGCGCAACGCCACAAACCACGCAGCCAGGTTTTGCCTGGTTTAGACCATTCAACATTTCATTCTCCCTGCATCCATCAAAGTTTTGCTGATTTGGCCGGAAAGAAGGTATTGACCAACTTGCCAGAAATCGAGACCTCGGAATAAGGTTGCTCAAACGCATCTTGCGGCCCAAACCAGCGCGCTTCGGCGATTTCGTTTGCATCGACTTTGATTTCGCCACTCAGATAGTCGGCCGTCCAGGCGATCATTAGTGAATGCGGAAAAGGCCAGGATTGGCTGGCGAAATAGCGTAAATTCGTCACCCGCAAACCGACTTCTTCCATCACTTCGCGGTGTATCGCTTCTTCAATCGATTCCCCTGCTTCCAAAAAACCGGCTAATGGGGTGAATCGCTTGGTCGGCGAATGCACATGGCGCGCCAATAATACCTCGTCCCCTTTTTTGATCAAGACCATCATGGCGGGCGAAATGCGCGGGTAAGCAATCATATGGCAAGCCGGGCATTTGAAGGCGCGCTCGCCTGCGGCCAATTGCATGGGGGTAGCGCATGCGCCGCAAAAACGATGGGTGCGCGCCCATTCTGCAATTTGGTAGGCGCGCCCCGCCAGGCTTAAAAACTCATCATCGAACGCACCAATCAAGGCGCGCAGATTTTTAAAAATCCAACCTTGGGCAGCTGGTGCTTGTGCATCCACCCAGGTAGCACGGCAATAATGCTGTTGCCATAAACCAATGGGATACAAGGCATCTTCACGCACGCCATGCAATGCCAACGCAGGCGCATCGGGCAAGGCCAGGTCGTGCTCGCGCACCAGTAATTCATTACCGCGAAAGGTAAAGGTAAGCTGGCTTTCATGCTCAATAGGGGCCATGAGCGGGGTAAAGTCGGCGGGTGTTTTCAGCATGATCAAAACTTCCCGCAATACAAAAGATTGCCGGGGGCATCCGGGTCATCGCTGGTAATAAATTCGAGCGCCAATTTTTCGATATCGGCCATCGTCAGGCGGCCATCGCCATCGCTATCCATTTTGGCAAAGGCGCTGGCGGCGTCTGCATCGGAACCCAGCACCAGTAACATTTGTTGATATTCATTGAGATTGATAGTGCCACTGGCATCGTGATCGAGCAATAATTTAATTTGATGACTGGCCAAACGCACCCAGGGCGCAGCGGTGCCCATGTTTTTGCATTCCAGTGCCTGGCGCTGCAAATAGCTCAGATATTCGGGCAGTGAAACCTGGCCGTCATGGTTGGTGTCAGCCGCGCGAATCAAGCGCATAAACATATCCTGGCAACTCTGGCGCAGAGCCGCAAGCCGGGTTTCGAACAGGTCAGGGTCTTGCTCGCGCCAGCCGAATACCTCGCTGGCGATATCGGCAAAGCCCAAAAAGTCATTCAGACTTAAAAATTGATTGTGGTTGCGGTCGTAATGTTCAAACAAGGTGGTGAATTTTCGAACCTGTACCGGGGATAGCGCTTGCATAACGACTCCATCATGATGTTAACCAGAACCCGCGCCAGTCTATCCGATTTCATCCCCATCGACAAGCACGCTGTGGAGGCAGCGTGCTTATTTGATTTGCCTGGTTGATCTGCCTATTTGATTTGAACAAACTCAGCACTGATCGGCCCCCACGCGCCCGATGCATCTTTGGCGCGCACAAACACAATATGCTTGCCCGCTTTCAAACCCGTGGTATCGAGCGTTGCTTTCACCGCTTCGGTACTGCTATTGAATGCGCCGTCGCCAGCTGCCAGTGGTTTGGCCACAGCACCCGCACTCCAGGGTGGCACGTCAATATAATATTCCGCTGCTGAAATCGCCTGAGTCGCTTCGGTGCCATTGCGGTTATTGAAGCGGGTATCGGTCGCGCTCGCGCTCAATGCCAAACTGGTGCCCGCCGTCACTGCGGTAGTGGCGGCATTGGGCACAAAAACCGGTTTCGTCACATCCGGCCCGGCGGGGGTGATGTAAGGCGTGCGCAGCACTTTGGCGGCATACCACAAGGCCGGTATATTCTTGGGCTTGGTGGTATTGGTGTAGTTGGTGCAGCTTTCAAAAAACGAGGTGCCCAACTCAATCGTGTAAGCCGCTACGCCCAGTTCCACATAGCTCACGTCATCCGAGGTGCCGTCGGTCGGATATAAACCAACCGATTGCTGCGGCGTGTAGCCATTGAACCAAGCCAGCCGCCGCCCCAGGGTTTGCAAGGCGGTGGCATTGGGGGCCAGTGCGGTGGTGGCACCATAAGGCCACAACACCAATTGGCTATAGCTGTGAATATCCAGATGAATGCCCGAAGTATCGGCGGGGGCCGGATCATTTTGGCCGGGGCCACGGCGGTCGGCCCAAAGCGCGCGCACATAGGCTTCTACTGCCTGGGTTTCCGGTTCAGACGCCTTGCTCGGGCCGCGATAGGTGTCATTGCACTGCGTACCGCTCGAACCCTGGCCATTGGTAATATTCCAGGTGGCGCTATAGTTGCGGTTCAAATCGGCCCCGCGTTTATTGCTGGTGCTGCCACAATAATTTTGATTGGTGTTTTTACGCCAGGACAAACCACTCTCAGCCTTTTTGCGCCCGTCCGGGTTGGCTTGCAGCATGATGTGCACTTCGTGATGATCCAAAATCCAGGTCGCATCGGCATTGCTGCCATAACCCGTCAGCAGCTCGCGCGCAAAGGCCAGTGTCAGCGGCGCGGTGGTGTATTCGCGCGCATGCATGGCGCTTTGGATGAACAGTTTGGGTTTGCTGCCAGCGATGTTTTTATTCGTCAGTTTCAGGACATATAAATCATAACCGCCCAAATTCGCGCTCTTTTGCCACGATTTACCCACCACCGTCCAGGCGGCCAAATTCGGGTACGTGGTGGTGAAGCCTTGCGCTGCCGTATAGGTTTCTTCTACCGTTTCATAGCAAGGGTAGCTGGGAACGGCTTCTTGTTGCACGCCTTGCATGAGGGGGGCATTTTTGCCCAGCAAGGTGGCCGTTTGGCCCTGGGCATGCAAACGATCCAGCATGGCATTGCGCTTGGTGATGAAGTCATGCGCCACGCGCATTTTGAAGCCAAACTTTTCCAAGGCGGCTTTTTCTTCGGCGTTTAATTCAAAAATCATATAGCCGGTTTCATACTTGGCTTCCAATAAATTGGCATGGAAGCTGATTGCGGCTTTGCGCGCCAATTCCAGATTCGGAAATTGGGCTTGATAGATGTTGAGCTTTTGCTTTTCTTGCGCCACCTGTGCCTTCAATTCAGCCTTCAGTTCGGCCTGGCCCAGCGATTGGGCTTGCGTGGGAAGTGCGGTGATTTGAACCAGACCTGCAGTGGCCAACAGCGTGGCCAATTTTTTTAGTTTCATTTTTGTCTCCGATAATTGGCGTGACCAGCCCACGCGCCGCATGGGCACGTGGGCTGGTCTGCCGCTCTTAAATTGCTCTCAAATTGCGCTCAACACAGAGGTTTATTTGATCTGCTTATTTAATCTGAATAAACTCAGCACTGACTGGCCCCCATGCACCGGCGGCATCTTTGGCGCGCACAAATACCATATGCTTGCCAACGGAGAGGCCCGTGGTATTAACCGTGGCTTTCACCGCTTCGGTGCTGCTATTGAATGCGCCATCGGTGGCCGCCAAAGGATTGGCAACCGCACCCGCTTTCCATGGTGGCACATCAATATAGTATTCCGCCGCTGCAATCGCTTGCGTGGCTTCGGTGCCGTTTTTAGTACTGAAGCGGATATCGGTCGCGCTGGAACTGAGCGCCAGGCTGGTGCCTGCGGTGACGGCGGTGGTGGCAGCATTAGGCACCAACGCGGGCTTGGTAACATCCGGCCCGGCTGGC
>CAMBDR010000176.1 GCA_945864765.1 Janthinobacterium lividum
GCTGCCGTATAAATCCAGTTGTTTTAAATGAATCCGGGCCCGTTCTTCACCGGTTTTGGCATGTTCCAGACTGGTTTTGAAGTAGTGCCCAGCCGTGTCATGCTGGTGGTTAATGTAGGCGCATTCGGCTTGCTCCAACGACAGCGCCAGCGTCAATTCATATTGTTGTTGCCAGTCGCCGCCGCCCAGTAAGGCCAGCCCGCTGGTCAGGTAGCGCAAGGCCGAGCTGAACGCGCTGGAAGCCATGGCTTTGCGGCCCGCTTGCAAATTCAGTTGCGCCAGCCGTACCCGCTCGGTCTGGTCGAGAATCAGGCTTTCGGCGGTATGGAATTGATTTACCAGCGTAAATAAAGTGTCGTCGGACGGGTTCAGATCCCATTGTTGCAGCCACAAACGGCCTATTTTTAAATGCAGGGCGGTGGTTTCGTCCACGGGCCACAGTTCATAGGCGGCTTGTTGTACCCGGTCGTGGATGAAGCGAAAACGGTAAGCGGTGGCACCGGTTTGGCTGTCGTGGCCGCCATCTTTGGCATGGTTGGCCGCATTGCCATCAGCGGGGCGGTCGAGCAAGGCTTGCTCGTGCAAAAAGTCGCCCTGTTGTTGCAGCATACCAATTTTTACCGCATGCCAGAGGTCGCGCATCACCTCGGGCGTGGCGCGTTCGGCAATCAGCGCCAGCGTACCCAGATCGAACTGGTGGCCGATACAAGCGGCTTGCACCAATAATTTTTGCGTGGCCTCGGACAAGGTGCGCAATTTGCGGCTCATCAGTTCCACCACATTGTCGGTAATTTGCTGCGCCTCAATTTCCACCATATTCCATTGCCAGCCACCGGCGCTGGCCGAGAAGGTTAGCCAACTGGCCTCATACAGGCAAGTCAGAAAGGCGTTGACAAAGAAGGGGTTGCCGCCGGTTTTGTGCAAAATCAATTCGGTCAGCGGTGTTACATCGCCCTTGGTGGGGCTGAGCGTGTCGCGCACCAGGCAGCCAAGATCGGGGAATGACAGCGGTTGCAGGTTGATGATGGTGAAGTATGCTTGACTGCGGCGCAACACATCCAATGCCACCATGAAGGGGTGCGCAGCATGCACTTCATTGTCACGATACGCGCCCAGGATCAGCAGGTATTGCTGCAGCGATTTCAGCAGTAATTCTTCCAGAAATTGCAGCGATGCCGAATCGGCCCATTGCAAATCATCCAAAAACAATACCAGCGGGTGTTCAGCCTGGGAAAAGACTTCAATAAACTGGCGCAAACTGGCTTGAAACCGGTTGCGCGCCTCCTGCGGTGGCAGGGCCGGCACCGGATTTTGTGGCCCCAGCAGCATTTCCAGCTCGGGTATGACATCCACAATCACTTGCGCATTCGCACCCAGCGCGGCCGTGAGTTGGGTTTTCCAGCGCGTGATGCGCGCCGGGCTTTCGGTCAGGAGTTGGCGCAGCAATTCCTGAAAGGCTTGAATCAGTGGCGCGTAGGGAATGTCACGCTGAAATTGATCAAACTTGCCCTCAATAAAATAACCATTTTTTTGCGTGATCGGTTTGTGTACTTCATGCACCAGCGCGCTTTTGCCCACGCCCGAATAGCCGGCCACCAGTAAAATTTCGGTATGGCCCAGGCTGACGCGGGTAAAGGCATCCAACACTTCGCGCACTTCGTTTTCGCGGCCATACAGTTTTTGTGGAATTTGAAAGCGTTCCGATACATCATGCCGCCCCAGTGGAAAGGCTGCGATGGTGGTGGAAGCGCCTTTTGTGCTCGTTTTTGCGCTGAGCAATTCGCGGCAGGTTTCCAGGTCGGCGATCAGGCCGAAGGCACTTTGGTAGCGCGCCTCCGCTGTTTTGGCCATCAGCTTGAGCACCAATTGGCTCAGAATCGCCGGTATCTGCGGGTTCAGTTCGTGCGGCGCACGCGGCGTGCGCGCCAGGTGGCAATGCACCAACTCCATCGGGTCATGCGCACTGAACGGCGGTTGGCCGGTCAACATTTCATAAAAACTGGCACCGAGCGAATAGAAATCGGTGCGGTAATCCAGCGCGCGGTTCATGCGCCCGGTTTGTTCTGGCGACAAGTAAGCCAGTGTGCCTTCCAGTCGGCCCGGATTGAGCAAGGCCGGCATCTCGCGCGAGAGTTGTGAAGAAATCCCAAAATCAATGATTTGTGCCCGATCAGTAAGCGGGTTGACCACCAGATTGGTGGGGTTGATATCTTTGTGAATGATTTGATGTTGATGAATTCGGCTCAAGCTTTTGGCAAAAGCCAGCGCCAAGGTGAGAAAACGCTCCAGCGGCAAGCCTTGGCTGGATAGTAGTTGTTTAACGGCAACGCCGCCAATATCTTGCAGGATGAGTACCTGACTATTTTGCCAGGGTACCAGGGCATAGGCGCGAATTAAACCTTCTTCTTCCCAGTCTTTGGTTAAATCATACTCGTGTTGCATGCGCGCCAACTCGTTCATGGTCGGAAACTCGGCGCTGGTGGTTTTAAACAACACCGGGCAATTGTCATGCTCGCGATAGCCGCGATAGACGGTGGTTTTGGAGCCGCGATGGACTTCTTCCGTGATCTGGTAGCCGGGCAGGCTTAGCATGGTTTTTTTCCGTTCGATGTTGACCTGATCATTGTCATACAGGACGACGATAGGGAAATCCTGTTACCTATGAATTCTATCGTGCTTCGCTTGCCGTCGTCCAGACAATTTAACGGGTAATGAATTAATCCCGGATTCGTGCGGGTATTGAGTGGGCAAACGGTTCGGCCATGTAAAAACGCCCCGGCTGGCGGGGCGTTTTGTTTTCTGATGGCAAGTATGCGATCTTACTTAAATTTATAATTCAAACTCAAGCGGAAATAGCGTCCTTGGGCATTGTGTAAATTGCTGTTGATGCCGGGCCCAACTTCGGCATCAGGATCGTAAGGTGCCGGGGTATCCAATAGATTTTGCACATTAAAGCTTATTGTGGTGTCCTTGATGCCGGTATAGGTGTAATTGATGCCAAAGGTGGTCCAGCTTCTGATGCTGCAGTCGCTGTTGTAATCATTGTAGCGCGGCAAGCCGCCAAGTTGGTATGCGGTAGCTGGTTGGCCTGTTCCGTAATGACAATATGGCACAGCATAGCTGTCATAATTTTCAACCCGGCGCAACAGGGATACTGAATCAACGTAATTGGCGCTGCCTGTTAGTGCGTGCGGCCCTTTGGTCCAGGTGCTACTGATCGAGGCACGTACCCGTGGTTGATCATCGGAGGAGGTGGCCCAGTCAGCGAGGCCGCCACGGGAGCCGGCCACGTTAAGTTCCCGGTCGCCGGGTTGCTCGGCGCGCTTGTAGCTGATCAGATAGCCCAAATTGAGCTTGGTGCTGAGCTTACCCATGTCACCCAGGGCGTGGCGCAAGGCCAATTCAACATCAAGGCCTTTTACTTCGGTGGCACCTTGGTTGACGTAGGCACGGTTTACTTGGGAGATCGGGCCAGTTCCCGAAATCGGCCTGTCGTTGGCATCGGTTAGCTGGTTTTCCGGGTTGGTATCGCGTATTACGCGCCCAGGGAAGAGGTCGGGATGGTCGATGACGAACTGGGAACCCAGCAAGGCTGTTTCAGCAGTCTTTCTGATGTTGTAATAATCAATGAGAATATCGATATCTTTGGCAGGCGAAAGAATAACGCCAAAGGAATAGCTGCGCGATTTTTCCGGTTTCAAGGTGGGTGTTGCGGATGACAAGCTGGAAATGCCCTTGTCGCAATCAACTGAATCCGCGCCCGGTAAGGGGTTGACGCCGTCAGGACAGCGTAATGAGTCAGTGACGGTGGAGAATGATTGTACCCCGCCCGCTGAAACTTGGGTCAACGCGGGGGCAACAAAGCCTTTGGCATAGGTGCTGCGGAAAGCCAGTTTGGGGCTTGGCGTCCATTTGGCACCCACTTTTGGCACGATTGACGCGGCAAGGTTGGGGTATTTGTCATAGCGTGTCGCAAAGTCCATTTCAAAGGTGTTGGTAAATGGCGTGCGCAGTTCGACAAAGGCGGAGCTGACCGTGCGCTGGCCATCGGCCGACGAGTTAACCAAGCCAATGATGTCGCCGCGCTGCAGGGCTGCATCGGGGGTCAGTCCGATTTTATCTTGCCGAACTTCAGCACCGAAAGCGATGCCAATTGCGCCCCCGCCCAGTTTGCCAAATTCAGTCGATGCTTTCGCGTCAATTTGCGCGACTTGGGCATAACCCTTGTTAATGACATTGTAGCTGGAACTTGCATCGGCCAAGGTTGCGGCCAAGGTGCGGTTTTCAGTAAAAATGCGTTGAATGGTGGGTTTGTATAATCGGCCGAAGAAGGTTTCTTGGCGTTCAGAACGGTTCCACAGGAAGGCAGTTTCCCAGTCCCAAGTACCCGCAGTGCCTTTTAGACCTGTCACCAAACGGTAGGCTTCATTCACGTTGCCTGTGCCGCCAGTACTATTAACCATGCGTAAGCCGACTGCCGAGCGCGAGGTGGGAAAAGGGTTGTCGGGATGTCCGACCGGCAGAATGACTTGGAATTGGGTTGGTGCGCCTTCCAGCGTAAACGTGGTGGTTGACGCAGTGCTGCGGAAGGCGGTTGGCGCGCCTAAATATCGGCGCTCAGAGCGGCTGTAACCGAACTCGGTAAAGGCGGTGGTGCTGGGCGTGAGTTGAAAGGTGAGCTTGGATAAAAGATTGGTATCGGTTCCCTTGGCTTGCGCTTCGTCAAAGTTATCGAGATCGAAATTGCAAAAGGTGCGTCCAATGAGCACACTGGTAGCGCCCAGGTTATGTAAGTTTTGATCGCCGACAAGTTGCTTGGACGGATCGCAATTGGTGCGGTTGATGACATCGGCGCGGCGCGCAAAGGAATTGGAAAAGTTAAGTGCGCCGGGCGTGCGTTCGCGATAAAAGAAGGGCTGATCGCTTAAGCTGCTGGAAAACGGATTGAGCCTGCCGTTAATATGGGCCAGTTGCGCCAGTTGAATGTCTTTCACATCTTTAATCTTGGTGCTGTCACGTTCGGCATAGTCCACACTGACGAAGACATTATAGCGTTGGGAATCGAGGTCACCAAAGCCAAAGGTGCCGGTTAAGTTTTTGCGGCCAAATTGGTTGTTGTCATTGCCGCTGATGCTGCCAGAGAACTCGAGGCCCTGATAATTTTTCTTGGTGATGAAGTTGACGACGCCCGCAACGGCATCGGAGCCATAGACTGCCGATGCGCCATCTTTAAATAACTCAACGCGTTCAATTGCCGAGAGGGGGATGGAATTTAAATCATAAACGGTGGATTTGCCTTGATTCGGATCAGCATAAGCCGATGCGGTGATGCGGCGGCCATTTAATAAAATCAGGGTTGAAGAGGAACCCAAACCCCGCAAAGACGCCGTAGACGAGCCTTTGGCAAACCCGCCATCGACGATATCAATCGATGCGCCCGAGCCAAATGCGGGTATCGAATGCAGTAATTCAGCGATGGTATTGGCACCCGTTGCCAAGATTTCTTTGGCGGTGATGGTTTGAATCGGCGATGATCCCTCCACACTGGTTCGTTTGATATTGGAACCGGTAACCGTTATTTTTTGTATTGTGGTGTCGTTTGCTGGCTGTGCTAACGCGAGTGATGATACCGCCAATGCCACCGCGATTGCGATGGCATTTCTTTTTAGATCTGTGGATTGTTTCATGCCTGCTCCTGAAGATATGTTGTAATTTTTAATTGCGATGATTCAGATGATTTTTACCAGGATCAAGAAATGCAAAGCGCTCAAGATTGGATAGGTAATCAATGAATTATTTTACGTTACGATGCTCAATTTCCAGCAGTAAGTTGGCAGCATTGGCGTCAGGTTTGACGAATCTTAAAGAGTGTATCTAAAAAACAACAGATGCCTGTTTTGTGTAAATCGATGTTGTTTAACCCCTTTGTGGGCCAAGCTTCGTTTAAGCCAATATCATCATACTTAAGGAGTACAACATGAACCCGTTCATTCAAGGAGGTAGTCAGCCATGAAACCACTACGCCCAATCATTATCTTGCTGTCGCTGATTTCGCTGATGGCGTTTGCGCGCCAGGAACCCTCTGCGCTCGGGGCTGCCCAATCGACTGCCGAATCGAATGCACAATCTGTTGCAGACGCGGCACCCGCCAAAAAAGTGAACCAGCCAGCCCAGCCTGCCGAACGCGCCCCGGCCGCCTCACCACGTGCCAATCTGGCAAAAGCGGGGGATTTGGCGGCCAGTATCACCAGCCATTTTGATGCGGCCGTGGGGCGGCGCGCTTATTTGCAGGTGGATAAACCGCTGTATAAACCGGGTGAAACCATCTGGTTTAAAACCTGGGACTTAAAAACCCGATCCCTGGGACAGGCCGCCATTGACCAAACCCTGGTGGAATTAATCTCCCCCAAGGGCGCAACGGTGCTGAAAAAACGCTTGCACGTGGTGGCGGGTAGTGCCAGTAATGATTTTGAATTGCCGAGCGAGGCGCAAGGCGGGGAATATACGCTGCGGGCCACGGCGGGCGATGGCCAGCGGGTTGAGCGTTCGATTATCGTTTCCAGTTATGAAGCGCCGCGCATGAAGAAAAAGCTGGAATTCATCAAAAAAGCCTATGGTGCGGGCGATCAGGTTAGCGCCACGGTGGAGGTAAAGCGCCCCACGGGTGAAGCGCTGGGGGGCAAATTGCTCACCGCCGTGATTACGGTGGATGGCGTTGAGCTGCCGCGCGTGAAAGCCCATACCAATGCCGATGGTGGTGCGCTGGTGAAATTTGATTTGCCCAAGCGGATTGACAGCGGCGATGGCTTGCTGACGATTTTGGTGGAAGATGGCGGCATTACCGAATCGGTCTCGAAAGCGATTCCTCTATTGCAGAAAAAACTGGCGCTGGCGTTTTTCCCGGAAGGCGGCAAAATGGTCGCCGGTTTACCCACCCGTTTGTATTTTGAAGCCAAAACGCCGATCGGCAAACCGGCTGATATTGATGGGCGGCTGGTGGATGATTTGGGTAATGCGGTGGCAAAATTCAGCACCTTTAAAAATGGCTTGGGACGAATTGGCTTTACCCCTGCCACGGGCCGCAGCTACCATGCCGAAGTAACGCGCCCGGCCAGCGTGAGCGAGAAATTTGCCCTGCCCTTGTCGGAAGACCAGGGTTGTGTCTTGCGTAGTTATGATGATGTGGACGGCCAGGAAGCGGCGTTACGCGTGAGTGTGCTGTGCAGTCAGGCGCAAACGGTGGTGGTTGCGGCCAGCGTGCGCGAGAATGTGCTCGATAGCGCCAGCGTTAGGGCCGGGGCCGGGCCGGACGCGCCGGGCGTGGTCTGGTTGAAATCAAAAGATGCGGCATTGAATAAAGCCGCCGGGGTGGCGCGGGTGACGCTGTTTGACGCCAATTTAACGCCGCTGGCCGAGCGATTGGTATTTCGCAATCGGCGCACGCAGTTGCAAGTGAAGGTGGAAACCGCGCGCAAAAGCTATGCGCCACGCGGCCAGGTGGCGTTGAATATTACCACCCGCGATGCCAGCGGCAAGCCGATTCCGGCGGAATTGGCGCTCTCGGTGGTGGATGATACGGTGATTGCCTTTGCCGACGACAAAAGCGGCCATTTACTCTCCAAACTGCTGCTGGAGGCAGAATTGCCGGGCAAGATTGAAGAGCCGAATTTTTATACCGATTTAACCGAAGCCAAGAGCGGCTTGGCGCTGGATTTATTGATGGGCGCGCGCGGCTATCGGCGTTTTGACTGGGTGCCAGTGCTCTCGCCCGTGTCGCCCAATCAAGACCAGCACCGTGAAAAAGAAGCGCGCAAGGCCGATGCGCTGATGGCGCGGCCTGCCAGGATTGCGCCA
>CAMBDR010000177.1 GCA_945864765.1 Janthinobacterium lividum
ACCGCAGCCACTTGCATGGCATCCCCCGCACCCAGGGTTTTAAATACATGCTGATAAAATCCTTCGAGCAAACCCACGCTCCACTCCAATTGCTCATCACCAAAAGCTTGCGCCAGCGGCGCGGCATAATGGTAGATATCGACATTGGCCTTGGCTTCCTGAAGGCTAACCCAGCCCCAATTCATGGTTTGCCAAAATTCATTCAAACTCGCTTCCAGGTCGGCCAAGGTTTCCACGCCGAGAAAGCGCGCTTCCACGTCAATTGCAAAGCGCGCGCCCACTTGCGTGAACAATTGTCGCAAATCAGCAACATCAGCACGTTCCGCCATTTCGACCGCGAGCGCGCGTAAAATCGGCAGCCATTGCGGGGCCACTTGTTGGGCGCGGAAATATTGCTCCAGGGTAGATGCTTCCATTGTGTTTTTGTCTCCTTTATTTGGAAAACAGTGTTCTGAAAGTGCTATCAGGCCATGTTAAACCATAGAGGTTCAGGTCGAATTGCGCGTGTTTTGGGCGGATGGGCAGCGTAAAGCGATTGCTTTCTTAGTCTACCTTGTTTTTTTGGGAGAAACACGCCGGGCCAGGGTATCAGATCAGGGATTGTGCCAGCCGCGTCGGTTACTCCGGATCATCCATCGGTGGGGGAATGAATTTGCGAAATTTTGCCAGACTATCGCGCAGCATATATTCAATTTGCGCATTCACACTGCGCATCTCCTGGGCGGCCAGCGCTTCGAGTTCGGCCCATAATTTGGGGTCAACCCGAAGCAAAAATTGTTTTTTACCGCTTGCCATGATGGCCCCAGAGTTAGTTATATAAAGTGCCCGTGTTGATGATGGGTTCGACTTCGCGCTCGGCACATAATACCACCAACAAATTGCTTACCATGGCGGCCTTGCGTTCATCATCGAGTTCCACGATTTGTTTTTCCGACATCGCATTGAGCGCCAGTTCTACCATGCTAACGGCACCGAGCACGATTTTTTTGCGCGCAGAAATCACGGCTTCGGCTTGTTGGCGGCGCAGCATAACGCCGGCAATTTCAGGCGCATAGGCCAAATGGGTGAGGCGCGCTTCCTGAATGCGTATCCCGGCGGCAGCCGTGCGCACTTGCAAGGTGTCCACCAAACGGGTTAAAAATACGTCGCCGCCATTCATCAGGGTCAACTCTTTGGTGTCGTCGCTATCATTATGATCATAATTAAATTCCGTGGTGACGTGGCGCAAGGCGGCTTCGGCTTGCACCCGCACAAAGGTTTGAAAATCTTCCACATCAAAAATCGCACGGGCAGAATCTTCAATTTTCCAGACCACGGCAGCGGCAATTTCAACCGGGTTGCCGCGCATGTCGTTGACCTTTAAGCGATCCATATTCAAGTTGTTCGAGCGCAACGAGACTTTACGCTTGATGTAAAACGGTAGTGACCAGCGCAAACCGCTATCTCTCACCGTTCCGCAGTAGGCACCAAACAAGAGTAAGACTGCCGCTTGATTCGGTTGCAAGGTATATAGGCCAGTGAAGTTGAAAACGGCAAACAGCACCAGTAACAGGATCGGGATTGCATTGGCAAATGATGGGTTTTCGGGCAAATGGATGAGGGTAGTAAAGACGCAAATGATGCTGATGACGCCCAGGCAGCAAGCAAGATAGCCGCTAAAGCTGGAAATATTTTTTTCTTGTGTCGTGTTCATGACGTGACTCCGTATTGAAATGGGAAAAGCTTTCAGAATAATCGTGGCATGACAAGCAAATGCCCGATAAAAGATACCAAAGTGAAATCTTTGAAATATCGCAGTGATATCACTGTAATATAAACTAAACTCAAAAGTCAAGCAATTTATTGAATTTGTCGCTTTTTTGTTGGTTGGAAGGCGATTTGTTATAATCGCCTTCTCATTTCAAAGCGAGTTCAATTGTGAATCCAATCAAATTCCGGGTGATTGCCAGTGGTGCCCTCGTCAAGCAAGAACAAGTCATGGCAGCGGCTGAGGTGTTGCGCGGCTTGGGTCATGTGGTCTCGTTGGGCGAGCATGTGTTTGCCAGCTATCGCTATTTGGCGGGCACCATTGCCCAGCGCGCGGCCGATTTGCAGGCCGCTTTGGCCGATCCGGAGGTGGACGCCATCTGGATTGCGCGCGGTGGTTTTGGTTCCGCGCAACTCATGGCGGGGCTGGATGCGCTGCCCGTGGCAAAGCCCATTATTGGCTATTCCGATAACTGTGTCATTTTGCATGAATTTGCGCGGCGCAATGGCGTGGCGATTCATGGCCCCTGCTTTGAACGCATCGGTGCAACTGAACCGGATAAAAAACGGCTGGATGATATCCATGAAGTATTGAGTTTGATTGATCATTTGCGTTGTGGCCATAAAAATCAACGCTTGGCGCGTCAGTTTGCCGGGCATCAAGTGGCAGGGCCAGTGGTTGACGAGTTGCATGGCAAGGTAACGGGGGGCAATTTGGCCACCATTGTGTCCGTCATGGGTTCGCCATGGGAACTCGATTGCGAAGACAAGATATTATTGCTCGAAGATGTGGGCGAAGCCTATTACCGGATCGAGCGCATGTTGCTGCAATTGCAGTTGGCGGGTAAGTTGCAGGGTTTGGTGGCGGTGGGGTTGGGGGAATTTTCCAATTGCCCACGGCGCGATGTGGCGCACAGCATCGAACAGATTTTCGCCGAATATTTAACACCGCTGGGCATTCCTTTGTTTGCCGGCTTGCCGTTTGGCCACGGCCAGGTGAATCGCCCGTGGATTTTGCATGAAACCGGTGTTCTGACGCCAGCTGGCTTGAGTTTGCAACCGCCGTTGGCCGAATGTGACGACGAATAAAGATGAATCAAGGTGCATGAAGATGAAACAAGGTGCATCAGGATGCGTGAACCGAGGCCGGGTGTTGCGTTCCGGCCAAGTTGAACTTGAAAAATCACAGCTTGCAGCCGGGCAAGTGAGGATATTTTTCGTTATTGCGAGTCGCATCGCTTTACAATAAGCACTTATGATACAGTTGCGATACCGGGCAATTCGCTGGTCAACCCAACCCTTGTTTCCATTGTAGCTAAGGTGCCGAGTTTCTCATGAGTGATCCGAGCGAGGATTTTTTACTGATCGAAGACGACGACCCGGTCATTGCCGAGGTCGCGCTGCTGCCGCCATGGAATGTATTGGTGGTGGATGATGACGACCAAGTTCATGCGGTAACGCGCCTGGTGTTGCGCAGTTTCCAATTTCGCGAACGGGGTTTGCGCCTGATCAGTTGCACCTCCGCACGCGAGGCGTTTGAGGTGTTGCAAACTGAACCCGATATTGCCTTGGCTTTGGTCGATGTGGTCATGGAAACCAAAACTGCTGGGCTGGATTTGGTGCGGCGTATCCGGCAAGAATTAAAAAACCGCACAATACGCCTGATTTTGCGCACCGGCCAACCCGGCCATGCCCCCGAGCAAGATGTGGTGAATACCTATGAAATCGATGCCTATATGGCAAAGACGGATATTTCAGCACAAAAATTAAGCACCGCCATCGTCGCATCCTTGCGTGCTTATGAATACATTACCGAAATCCAAACCCTCAATGCCGGCCTCGAAGTCTCGGTGGCCGAGCGTACCGCCGAACTGGTGGATGCCAACAACAGCTTGCAGCAAGCCAATGAAGATTTGGCCAATGCGGTGTCGGTATTGCGTCTGATGGGCGATATCGGGCGTGAGATTACCGCCAACCTGGATGCCGAAGCCGTGTTTGATGCCTTGCATCGGCATGTCGGGCGTTTATTGGATGTGCAATTGTTGTCTTTATATCGCACCAATGGCAGCGGGAATGTGTTGGAATTTAGCTTCGCTCGCGAAGATGGTCGTCCTTTGCAAAAAGTCTATATTCCCTTCGATTCACCGACTTCGAACGCGGCCAAGGCTGCGCGTGAACGGCGCGAACTGTTAATTGAATTAAAGCCGGGGGAAGTGTGTCCGTCGCAAATCCCGGGAACGCGCAATATGCTCACCATGTTATATGCGCCGTTAATTGTTGATCAGCGCTTATTGGGGGTGATGTCGATTCAAACCGATCAAACCGGGGCCTATGGTGAGCGCGAATTATTAATTTTCCGTTCTTTGTGCGCCTATGTGGCCATTGCGCTGGACAACGCGAATACCTTCCGTCAATTGCAGCAAACCCAACAACAATTGGTGGAACAAGAAAAACTGGCGGCACTTGGATCATTGGTTGCTGGGGTGGCGCATGAACTCAATACGCCGCTGGGCAATAGTTTGATGATGGCAAGTGCCCTGCAGCAACAGGTGGATACCTTTGTCGATAAATTAAACTCCCCCATGATGCAGCGCACCGATTTACTCTCATTTGTGGATGACGTGCAAGAAGCCTCCACCGTGATCGGGCGTAGTATTTCGAGTGCCGCTGATTTGGTGAGTAGCTTTAAACAGGTGGCGATGGATCGTACCACCGCCCAGCGCAGGGTATTTAATTTGCATCAAACCAGCCACGAAATCATCGCCACCATGACCAATCAAATCAAAATTGCAGGTCATAGTATCGAGCTGGATATGCCGGAAGACATTTCCATGAATAGTTACCCTGGCCCATATGGTCAGGTTATCTCCAATTTCATCAATAATGCTTTATTGCATGGGTTTGACGGGCGCGCGCAAGGCAAGATGCGTTTGTCGGCGCGGCAAGATGCGCCTGAGCGGATTACGATAGAATTTTTTGACGATGGGGTTGGCATCAAGGAACCGGACATCAAGCGCATTTTCGACCCCTTCTTTACCACCAAAATGGGGCAGGGCGGCAATGGATTGGGTTTGTCGATCAGCTATAACATCGTTACTTCGCTGCTCAACGGCCATATCAGCGTGGTGAGTGAGTCGGGGCAAGGGACGCGGTTTTTGCTGGACATACCGCTGGTGGCTCCAATGCAAGTTCATTAGCCTGGGCAGCTGCCATGGCAAAATTGTTGGCAATTGACGGCATGGCGCTGGTGCGGCGTATTTATGAGGGCACTGAGCAGACTGGTTCTTCCGAAGCGGAAGTTGACGACCATGCCCGACGCGCCTTGCGCCATATGGCCGCTTCTTTCACGCGTTTATTGAATACCCAAAATGCCAGCCATGTCTTGTTGGCGTTTGATCACGACGGCCCCACTTGGCGGCATGCACTTTACCCGCAGTACAAAGCACAGCGCGCACCGATGCCAGAAGCCTTGCGCCGTCATTTACCCGATTTTTACCGTACCCTGCAAGAATGGGGCTTGCAATTACTCATCGTTCCCGAGGTGGAGGCCGATGATGTGATTGCGACCGGGGTGTTGCGCTGGATGCAAGAGCAGCGTGGCCCGGCGGTAATTGCCAGTAGCGATAAAGATTTGCATTGTTTAATCGCGCAGGGTGCCGTGGTGTTGGATCACTTTAAAAATGAAGTGCGTGACCGCAACTGGGTTGAGCATAAATTTGGCGTGGGGCCGGAATTATTGCCGGATTTATTGGCCTTGGTGGGGGATGCGGCCGATAATATCCCCGGCGTATCCAAAATCGGCATGAAAACAGCGGCCAAATTATTGCGCGCCTATGGTAGTCTGGATGGCGTGTTGGCGGGGGCGGGTATTTTGTCGGATGCCACAGGGCAACGCCTGCGCGCCGAGCGCGAGAAGTTGAATTTATCGCGGCAACTAGTACAATTGAAAACGGATGTCACCTTGGGCGTGAGTTGGAGCAAGTTGGCGTGGCAGGTTGGAGTGGATGGGATGGGAGGCGAATCGTGCTAAAGGCAATCGTACTGGATTCAAACGCAATTACGCGGGATTTATTGCATCAGGTGTTGGCCAATGGTGGGCATCAGGTGGTGGGCGATTGCAGTTCTGCTTCGCAAGGCTTGGCCTTAATCATTAAGAATCAACCGCATTTTGTCTGTGTTGAGCGCAAGATGCTGGAAGAAAACGTGCAATTTTTGCAGCGCATGCAGCAAGCCTTGCCCAAGGGGCTGATTTTTATGGTGTGCAGTCAGTTGGACGCCAAAACCTTGCAGGAATACATGGCGCTGGGGGTGCATGGTTTTATCATTAAGCCGTTTAACACCGGGGCGGTGCTCAGCACCATTAAAAATGCGATTTTAAATTTGATCAAGCGGCAGCAAGCCAAGGGAGCGGAGACTGCTGCGCCCGAGGCGGCGGGTGATGCCGCCAGAACTGGCAGTACACCCAGTGAATAAGACGGATGCTTATTGTTCCGCTTAGTTCTTTTCAAACGCCGCGCGGATTTTTTCCAGCCGTGCGCGATTGGCCCCAAAATCTTTGCGCCCCAGGCGGGAGGCCGAGCGCATATGAATTTCACCCTTGGGCGCATCCATGACAAATTCCACATCATCGACAAATTTCAATATCTTGGATTGAAATTCAGCATATAAATAATCTGGCTGCACGGTGATGATGGCGGCACCTTCGGAATCGACTACCACTTTTTGCAAGCGGCCAAAGGCTGCAACCGGGTCGCCGCTAAATTTGAGGGGGGCGATCAGGTGGTAATCGGTATGCGGGTGCTGGGCGGCCTGGCTGCTGACCACATTCTCGGAGGTGGCACCGGGTGCTTTCAAAACATGGTTGGGCGCGCCAAGGTCGGCGGGGCGCTTGCCATGCAACAGGCCGGCTTGGCCAGCGATTAAAATGAGAATGGGGAGGGTGATGAGGACGATGGCGATGATTTTGGCGATTTTTTTCATTTGGGTTTTAGGGTAAGTTGCATCAGTCAAGGGCTGCTTCTGTTGCTTGCCGATATTTTGCTTCCAGCCGATCAAATACAATTTCTGCTGGTTGGGGTGTGCCACTTGCTAATCCTGCGGCAAGTTCTGCCTGTATTTCGCTGTGGTTAAAAGATTCTGCTTCTGAAGCCAGTGCGATGGTGGTTGACATGCTCATTCTCCAATTGCTAAATGCGGGTATTACAACATGCTGGCAATGCGGTGTCAATCAGGGTTTGCTATATAGCCGCGCCGCTTGGCTTCCAGATAAATCCGCACCGGGCAATCGGTGCCGAATTTAGTGCCAAGCTGATCAATCAAGCGACTGGCGCGGCTTTCGGATAAATCCAATTTGGCACCGATTTGTTTCATCATTAAACCGGGGTCTTTCATAATAATATCCAGCGCAGCCCCCTCGCGATCGGTCAGGCGCGGGAGGCGGTCTGCGTCGCTGGCGAGCAAGCGCTTAATACGCGTGACCGGGAAAACCTGCTGACCTGCCAGCACCGTCATTAGTGTGCTACGCAAATTGGCGTTTCGGTCTTGCTTTTCAATCATGCCATCCAGTTCGGCATCGTAGCAGCGGCGCAGTTTGGCATCGGTTGCGGTGCCTGTCAGTACAACCACCTTGGCGCGGCTGGCTTTGATTTCGGCTATGTAGTCGAAACCGGATTCATTATCCGGGAAATCGAGATCAACAATCACCGCATCAAACTGGATGGCTTGTAGTTTCTCGCGCAACTGTAGGCCCGTTGCGGCGTAATGCAAATCAAACGTGTCACCAATCTGCATGCGGATACCGTCAAATACAACTTCGTGATCATCAAAAACAAGAACTTTCTGCATGATGGGGCCATTTATGTGGAAGTGAGTGCTGCTGGTTGGTAGGCGGGGTGTGCCAGTAGTGCTGGGCACAATACTTAACAAGCATACGGGTAAGTTGTTGAACTTTACAGCAATAAAAAGAAGGTGGCAAGCGTGAAAGTGCAAAAGTGGCTTAGATGAAACAAAACCACGCTAAAAAAATTGCATAAAACTATTGTGCTGTTGTGGGAATGGTATGTTTATGTGTGATAATTGCGTCGCGGTCCTAAGCTTAAAATGCTACT
>CAMBDR010000178.1 GCA_945864765.1 Janthinobacterium lividum
GGATTGCAATGGCCTTGAGTTTCTTCGTCATCTTTTTTGGCACGCGCGGTGCCGACGCCTCCGAGCAACATCGCGGTCTGGTGAGTGCGGTGAGCCTGGAGTCGGTGGTGAAATTGGTCTTTTTTCTGCTCTGCGGCTGGGTGGTGGTGCAAAGTTTCGGCGGCTTGGAGGCCTTGTTCCAACGCGCACAAAGCCAGCCCGAAATCAGCCGGGTCTGGAGCAGCAAGCCCCTGCAGGGGCCGGACTTCTGGTTGATTTCTCTGCTGAGCGGCTTTGTGATATTTTGCCTGCCACGGCAGTTTCAGGTGATGGTGGTTGAAAACAATCATGTCGATCATTTGCGCGCCAGCCGTTGGTTGTTTCCAGCCTATTTGATCGCAATTAACCTGTTGGTGATCCCCTTAACCGTGGCTGGCTTGCTGACCTTTGGGTCTGGCTCCGTCAAGGCCGATACCTTTATGCTGGCACTACCCTTGGTTCTGGATCAGCCAGCCTTGGCCTTGGCGGTTTTTATTGGTGGCTTGTCTGCCGGCACAGCCATGATTATTGTTGAAACCATCGCGCTCGCTACCATGGTGAGTAATGACCTGGTCATGCCGTGGTTAATCGGACGGCATTTGATGCATCGGGGCGTGCCGCGTGCCGTGGCGCGCTGGGTCAAACCGGTGCGCCGTCTGACCATTGTTGGTGTACTGCTGCTCAGCTATATCTTTGTGCGCATGGTGGGCAATAGTCAAACTTTGGCGGCGATTGGCTTGATGTCCTTTGTCGCCATTGCCCAGTTTGCGCCTGCCATCATCGGGGGGTTGTATTGGCGACGTGGGCATTGGCGTGGTGCTGCGCTTGGCCTGGTGGCCGGCTTTTTAATTTGGGTCTATACTTTATTGCTACCGACGCTGGCCCAAACGGGCTGGTTTGATCCGGCCTATTTGCAGGTTGAATGGGTTTGGCTACGTCCTCAATCCTTGTTGGGGATCGGTGGTTTGGGTTTGGTGGCGCATAGCATGGTGGTGAGTTTATTGCTCAATACCTTGATTTATGTCGGTGTTTCATTGTGGTCCACTGCTGATGCCCTGGATCGGCAGCAGGCGGTGCTGTTTGTGAGTGAACATGCCTCGCGTGAAGTGGGTCCGCAGGCCAGCCGTTTCAGCAATGCGCAGTTATTGGAAGAGTTGGGTCAGTTTATCGAGCCTGAGCGCTTGCAACAGGCGCGCTGGCGTTTGGAAGCGCAACGCGGCGAGGCCCTGGATGAACTGGCCGCGCCCGATGCCACGGTTCAGCTTTGGGCGGAAACCCAATTGTCCGGAGTATTAGGGGTGGCCATGGCGCGCGTGGTATTGATGGCGACCTTGCAAAATGATGATGCGCGCGAGAGCGTTACGCGCAATATGCTATCGGAGGCGCAACTGGCAATTCAAGGCAATTGGGATTCGATGCGCACCACGCTCGATAATATTGAACAAGGCGTGTGTATGTTTGATGACAGGCACGAGTTATTGGTGTGGAACCGGCGTATTTTTGAATTGTTGGAGTTAGACCCGGAATTGGCGCGCATCGGTACACCCATCACGCCGTTTTTATTGTTTCAAAGTGATGTGGCGGCCCCCCTGGTGCAGTTGGCGGGGAGTGCGCAAGGCAAAAATGGTCGCACCATACAATGGCATTGGCGACATTTGAGCAAGGGTGGCGTGGTGGGCACGTTTACCGATATCAGCGAACAAAAAGAAGCCGAAAACCGTTTGGAGCAAAAAGTGATTGAGCGCACTGCCGAAGTGACGCAGCAAAAAGCGGCGGTGGAATTTGAACATGAAATGGTGCAAAGAGCGCATCGCAATATTTCTTTTTTGAGTGAAATCGGGCGCGACATCACCGCCTCCCTGGATCAGGAAACCATCATGATGAGTGTGTATAACCACGTTCATCAATTAATGGAAGCCGATGCGTTTGCCATTGGTATTGTTGATTCGGTGCAGGGGGTGATTGGCTTTCCCCTCAGTATGGATATGGGCGTGCGTAATCCCTGGTATTGCCGTCAACTTTCCGATCCCAATCAATTTGCCGTGTGGTGCGTGACGCATGGTAAAGAGGTATTTATCAATGATCTGGCGGTAGATTACGCCAAGTATATTGATCAAAGTGGCATGCGCGCTTTTGGCGTCGTGAATCAACTGGTGAATCCATCTCAATCGATGATTTTTGTACCCTTGATGCTCAAAGGGCGGGTGATTGGGGTGATGAATGTACGGAGCGTCAAAGTGCAGGGTTATGAATCCGTGCATCTGGATATGCTGGTGACGCTGGCCGCCTATGCCGCAGTGGCGCTGGATAATGCCCACGCCTACCAGCGCGTGCAAGACTTGCAAGCGCGGCTGGTGGCGCAAGAAAAAATGGCCGCTTTGGGCTATTTGGTGGGCGGCATTGCGCATGAACTCAACACTCCGATAGGCAACAGCCTGATGATGGCCAGTTCATTGCATGAAATGAGTGAAAACTTTGCCGTTCAAATCGGCGAAGGCCGGGTGCGGCGTACCGATCTGGAATCATTCAGTGATGAAGCGCAAGAAGCCACCACCATCATTATTCATAATCTCAATCGCGTCGCCAATCTGGTGAATAGTTTTAAAGAATTATCGATGAGCCAGCAAGGGGCGCAACGTCTGCATTTTAATTTGCAACAACTAAGTTTGGATATCGTCGGCAGTATGATGGAGAGTATTCAGCAATACCGCCATCATTTAACGCTGGATATTCCCACCGCCATTGATTTGGACAGTTACCCTACCGCCTATGGCGAAATTTTGGCGCATTTAATTAATAATGCCTTATTACACGCCTATGCCGGGCGTACTGATGGCCAAATGCGCCTCTCTGCGCGCCAAGTGGTATTGGGCTGGGTGCAGATTCAATTTAGTGACGATGGCGCGGGCATCGAAGAAGAACATGTGCGCCGTATTTTTGACCCCTTCTTTACCACCCGCCTTGGCAGTGGTCGTAACGGTTTGGGTTTGCATATTGTGTATAACCTGGTCACCGTATTATTGGGGGGGCAAATTACGGTACAAAGCAGCTTGGGCCAAGGCACCGTATTTACCATTGATTTGCCGCTCTCGGCACGGGTTTAAGCCAAAACACGGGGTGCCATCACATATCACCAAACGACTTTTGTCCAAGGGCAATGGGCTTTCCTGTTGCGTCCCGACGCTCGTTGTTGCTTGTTTAATCCTCTTGAGCATGGTTTGTTGCGATGCAATATTGAGGCCAGGGCCAGACTGAGTTGGTGATGGAAATTTAAAAACATCAAGAAAGCTTTCGTATTACGCCAATTTCAGGTATTGTTACGCCTTTTTAAGCCATCTGATTTATAGCGGATGTGTTTGGAAAATGTTTGGATAATGTAACGACGAGGGTAAATCGACATGGCGAAGCAATGGTTTTCAGGTTTGGCAGGGTGTTTAATCGCAGCCTCGGTTTTTGCGGCTAATCCTGCTGATCCGAATAAAATATTGCGAACGGCGTTTCAGGCAGCCGATGCGGGCTTTGATGCAGTCGATTCCAGCAATTATTATTCGGGTTGGGTGGAAGATGCCATTTTCGAAGCCATGCTCGGTTATGATTATCTGGCACGCCCGGCCAAGTTGATCGCCAAAACTGCCGAGGCCGTGCCCGTCGCCGAAGACGGTGGAAAAAGCTACACTTTCCACATTAAAAAAGGTATTTATTTCAGCCCGGACCCGGTGTTTAAGGGCGTGCGGCGCGAATTGACGGCGCACGATTATGAATATCAATTCAAACGCGTCATTAATCCGATTAATCATTCGCCTTCGGCCGGGTTTATTGAAGGCAAGATTGTGGGTCTGGATGCCTTGGCCGAACAAGCCAAAAAAACCGGGCGCTTTGATTACGATGCCAAGGTGGAAGGCTTGCAAGTGCTGGACCGCTACACGCTCAAAATCAAACTCACCCAGCCAGACTATAATTTTTTATACTTTATCGCCTATACCAGTTTGGGTGCCACCGCACGCGAAGTGGTGGAAGCGTATGGCGCGCAATTGGGCCAACATCCGGTTGGCACCGGGCCGTATATGTTGGGGAAATATGTGCCGGCAAGTAAGATTGTCTTGGTGGCCAACCCGGAGTATGCGGGGTTTACCTGGAATTTTACCTCGGATGATCCGGCCGATAAAGCCATCATCAGCGCCATGCAGGGCAAGAAAATGCCGCAGATCGGACGGATTGAAATCAGCATTATTGAAGAAGAGCAACCGCGTTGGCTGGCATTTCAGGATAAACAAACTGATATTGACATGTTGCCGCAATCGGTGGCACCCTCGGTGCTGGATGGTGATAAATTAAAGCCTGAATTTGTACGCCAGAACGTGCAATTATCGCGTTATGTGGAAGCGGAAATTATCTATACCGGTTTTAATATGCGTGACCCCATCGTGGGTGGTATGAGCCTGGAAAAAATTGCTTTGCGCCGCGCCATCTCGATGGCGTATAGTTCGCAAGAAGAAATTGCCAAGCTGCGCCAGGGCCAGGCGGTTGAATTGCAATCGATCATTCCGGTTGGCATTATTGGCTACAATCCCAAATACCGTAGTAGCATACGCTACGATATCGATCTGGCGAATAAATTACTGGATCGATTTGGCTATAAACGCGGTGCCGATGGTTTTCGTACCCTGCCCGATGGTAAGCCTTTGGAAGTCGAATCGCGTGAAAATCAGGATTCAACCAGTAAGATTTTTTCTGAAATATGGAAACGTGGACTCGATCAACTCGGCATTCGCGCCAATTTTACCTTTGGCCGCTTCCCGGATAATATGAAAGCCATGAAAGAATGTAAATTGATGATGTATGGCGCTGCCTGGTTGCCGGATATTCCCGATGGTGAAAATTTTCTGCAATTATTGTATGGCCCCAATGCCGGGCGTGTCAATTACTCTTGTTATCAGTCGCCTGCGTTTGATGCCTTGTATACCAAAGCGCTGCAACTGCCGCCCGGCCCCGAGCGTTTGGCCTTGTATGAACAAATGAATCGGCAAATGGAAGCCGATACACCCTGGTCCTTGCATACCGGGCGGATACGCAACTGGTTGTATCGGCCCTGGGTTAAAGGTTTTAAAAAACACCCGGTGCTGCATTCTACCTGGCAGTTTATGGATATTGAGAAGCACTAATGAATAGCGTGAAGCGAGGAAATGGGATGAGTGGATGGTCTATAATTGGCTTGTTTAAAAACGGGCAGTCCAAAACGGTGCTCAAAACGGCGCTGCTGGCGCTATTGGCTGTGTCGGCTGTCATGGCGGGCGCGCAGGTATCGGCCAAGCCCAATCGGGCCGAGCCCAATCGGGCCGAGCCTGATCCCAACAAGGTATTGCGCTCTATCTTTCCCGCTGCCGAAACCGGGTTTGATCCGGCGGCCTCGCGGGATTTATATTCGTCCCAAATCAATCATTCGATCTTTGAATCGCTCTACACCTATGATTACATGGCACGCCCGGCCAAAATTGTGCCGCAGGCAGCGGACGGTTTGCCGGAAGTAAGCGACAACGGCAAGACCTATACCATTCGTCTGAAAAAAGGCATTTACTTTGCGCCAGACCCAGCCTTTGGCGGCAAAAAGCGCGAACTGACGATGGATGATTTCGTCTATTCATATAAGCGTTTGTTTGACCCGCGCATTAACTCGCCCCATTCCTGGTTGTTTGAAGGCAAAATTGTTGGTCTGGATGAATACGCGGCGCTGGCCAGCAAGCAAAAACGCTTCGATTATGATGTCAAAATCCCCGGCTTTGAAGTCGTCGATAAATATACGCTACGCCTGCATCTGAAGCAGACCGACTACAATATGACGATGATGTTGGCGCATAACCCGGCCGTTGCGCTGGCGCGTGAAGTGGTGGAAAAATATCAGGATGGGCAAGGGCAGGTGATGGCGCATCCGGTGGGCACGGGCCCGTATCGACTGGTGGAATGGGTGCGCGCTTCGCGCATTGTGCTGGAAGCGAACCCGGAATATCGCGGTTACGTCTGGAATTTTGCCGCTGGCACCGACCCGGAAGATGCCGATATTGTGGCCAAAATGAAGGGTAAATCGATGCCGCAAATTGGCCGTATCGAAGTGAGTGTGATGTTGGAAGACCAATCGCGCTTGCTCGCGTTTCAAAATGGCGAAATCGATTTGTTTGAGTTGCAAGGGCCGCTCGCGCCCAAAATGCTGGAAAAGAAAGGCACAATCCGCGCCGAATTTGCCAGCAAAGGCTATCAAATCTCCCGCGTGCTTGACCCCGAAATCAGCTATTACTACTGGAATCTGGAAGACCCGGTGCTGGGTGGCTTTAGCAAAGAAAAAATCGCCCTGCGGCGCGCCTTGGCCATGGCTTATAACGTGCAGGAAGAAATCGCTGTGGTGTGGAACGGCCATGCTGAACCGGTCCAGTTTCCCGTTCCACCGGGCGTAGTCGGGCATGATCCACAATACAAAAGTACCTTGCAATTTGACCCGGCCGCAGCGAACGCCTTGCTGGATAAGTTCGGCTATAAAAAAGGCGCGGATGGTTTTCGTACCCTGCCTGATGGCAAGCCGCTGGTGGTCAATTTTGTTGCGCGTAACGATAGCACGGGCCAGCATCAGGCCGAGATGTGGAAAAAAGCCTATGATCTGGTGTCGGTTCAAATGGTGGCGCATAAAAAGCCGTTTCCCGATATTTTAAAAGGGGAAAAAGCCTGCCAGGTGCAAACCCGTACCAGCCCCTGGGTGGCAGACTACCCGGATGGCGATAATTTTATGATGTTGTTCACCAAGGCCAATATTCATCAGGTCAATAATAGCTGTTTCAGCCATCCTGACTACGACAAAATGTATTTGCAATCGCAAGCCATGCCCGCCGGCCCGGAGCGTGATGTGCTGTATCATAAAATGGCGCGCATTCTGGAAGTGTATGGCGGCGTGCGCATCGGGTATGCGCGTTACCGTAATATGGTGTCCCAGCCCAAAGTGATCGGCTTTAAAAAGCATCCGATTTTTCATACAGATTGGTTATATATTGATATCGATAACAGTAAAAAATAACACACCATACCTATAAATAATTTAAAAAATCATCAAACAGGAGAATCATGAAATTAAGCACGAACTTTCTGGCGATTGCGTTGGCATTCGCCGCGCAATCTGCCTTGGCTGCCAATACCAAGACCAATACCAATACCAACGTTGGCACGCGCCCTTTAATACCCTTGGTCAAGGCCGATCAAGTTGCCAGCCGTTGCGATGCAGGCTTGACAGACTTAAAAAAACGGGTTGCCAGCTTGGAAAAGCTGCCAGCCGCCAAATTGAAAAAGGGGCGCGATGTGTTTGCCCGTTGGGACGCTTTGACGACTGCCACCGAAGACTTGCAAGGCCCGATGGACCTATTGAGCAATGTCGATCCTGACCCCAAAGCACGCGGCGCAATGGAAGCGTGCATGGTTAAAATTAATGCGTTCACGACCGAGTTGTATCAAAACGGAAAACTGTTCAAGGTGATGCAAGCGGCCCAGGCCGATGATATTATCGACGCCAAGTTTCGCCAGGACGTGCTTGACGCGTTTGCAGATACGGGCGCAACGCTGCCCAAAGATAAGCGTGAGCGGATGAAAGCCTTGGCCAAACAAATCGATGAATTGAGCCAGCAGTTTGCGCGCAATGTGCGTGACAACAATGAAAAAGTGAGTTTTACCCCGGATGAAATGCAAGGTATGCCCGCCGCGTTTTTAGCCAGTGCCAAGCGCGATGACAAGGGCAATTATTTGCTCGGCTTTGATTACCCCGCCTATCACCCGTTTATGGATTTTGCTGACAATAGC
>CAMBDR010000179.1 GCA_945864765.1 Janthinobacterium lividum
CAGACGATTTTGCCGACTCGCGCCTAAAGTGGCATCGTATTGCACGGTGTCCAGCCGCACCAGTACGTCACCCTGGCGCACCGCCTGGCCGGACTTGACCAGCAATTCGCGCACGATGCCGCCCTCCAGACTTTGCACTTCTTGCACCCGGCTCGGTGGCGTAATGCTGCCACGTCCGCTCACAGCCACATCCAGTTCGGCAAAGGTGGCCCAGGTCAGGGTTACTACCAGCACCAGCGCAATTAAGGCCATCATGCGCAGGATGATACGTTTGGGTTCGCGCTCGGGGTCCGGGTCGGCGACAGGAAAGGGGCGGGCCTGGTTGGGATTGCTCATGGATTGGCTCCCGGCGCTGGTTTTGAGGTGGTTTCAGGCGCGCTCACCGCACCAGCCGTGCCAGCCGTGCCAGCCGCGCCAGCCGTACCAGCCACACCAGCGGGTTGGGCCGCCAGCACGCGCAAGACTTCGTCACGCGGGCCATCAGCCACGATGCGGCCACGGTCAAAGACGATTAAGCGATCCACCAAACCCAGCATCGCCATGCGATGGGTCACCAGAATGATGGTGGTATCGGCGAGGGTGCGCAGGCGTGCAATCAGGCGTTGCTCGGTGCCGGGGTCGAACATACTGCTTGGTTCGTCCAGTAACAGAATCGGCGGCTTGGCCAGCAGCGCGCGCGCCATTGCCACCGCCTGGCGTTGTCCGCCAGAGAGCCGTTCGCCCCGTTCACCCACTTCGGTGGCCACCCCATTGGGTAATTGGGTGATGATGTCATCCAGACAGGCCAGCCGGATCGCGTCCAGTAGTTGCTGGTCGTCCGGCTGACTACGCCCGAGTTCAATGTTTTCCCGCAGGCTGCCGTAAAACAGCGTTACGTCTTGCGGCACATAGCCGATTTGGCGGCGCAAACTTAATGGCTCCAGTTGGGTGCTGGCCAAATCGTCAAATAACACGCTGCCACTGGTGGGGCCATATTGATTCAGTAGCAAGCGCAGCAAAGTACTCTTGCCTGAACCCAGTTTGCCGATGATGCCAACCCGCTCGCCGGGTTTGATGCTGAGATTGAGCTTATCCAGTAAAGCCGGAGATTGCGGATAGGCGAATACCACATCCCGGAACTCGATGCGCCCGCTTAGTGGTGGTGCTTGCAAGCTGGCTTCGTCGTCATCGGTGGGCGCTTGCATGATTTTGTTGAGCGCGCTCCAGGAGAGCTTGGTTTGTTCCCAGCGGATGATCAGGCTGGCGATTTGGCTGATCGGGGCCAGTGCGCGCCCGGTTAGCATGCTCACGGCAATGATTTGCCCCAAGGTGAGTAATTTCTCGCCCATCATCAGTGCGCCAACCGCCACCACGGCGGTGCCGGCCAGGGCCATGATGGCTGAATTGATGTAGTTGACGCGGCTCACGATTTCGCGCGTTTCGACACTATTGGCGGCAATGACCACGGTCAGGCTTTCCCACTTGCGGCGGCTCCAGGCTTCGGCACCGAGTACCTTGATGGTGTCCAGCCCATTCATGCTTTCAAACAAATGCGCGGTGCGCTGGCCACTTTCTTGCATCGAAGCGGCCACATGTTGCGCCAGCGGGCGCTTGGCCGCCAGCGCCACCAGCAATAGAATCGGCATGGCGGCCAGTGGCACCAGGGCCAACCAGCCACCCACCATCGCAATCACCGCCAAAAACAATAGCAGAAAGGGTATATCCCCCAGCGCGGTCAGGGTGCTGGAGGCGAAAAATTCGCGCACCGATTCAAAGTCGCGCACGGTATTGGCCAGGGTGCCGCCGGAAGCCGGACGAGTCGCGGCGCGCAAGCGCAGGCATTGGGCATAGATGGCAGACGAGAGCGCCACGTCGATGCGGCGCGAAGCGGTTTCAACCAGTTCGCTACGTAGCAGCCGCATGGCCAGCTCAAAGCCGGTGAGTGCCACGGCGGCAATACTCAGCACCGCCAGGCTGGCGGTGGCATTATTCGGGATCACCCGGTCATACACCGCCATGGCGTAAAACGGCAGCAGGGCACCGATAATGTTTAACACCAGTGTGCCCAGTAAAGCCCAGCGTAAAATCCAGCGGTTGCGGTTAAACACATCCCAAAACCAGCGGCCATTGACGGGCAGGCTATACAATAAACTGCGTTGATCAAAAAACATTTGTGGCCGCACCGCGACCCAGCGTGCGCCCGGTACTTCGGCTTCCAATGCGCTGCCATCCAACCATGAACTGCCGTTGATGCCGGGAATATGGCATTCATATTTGCCCTGCTTGAGCGCCAATACCACCAATACCTGGCCCTGCTGGTTCAATAACAAGGCGGGCATTTCGGTTGGGCGACGGGTACTGCTGGCGGTCAGTTCGGTGCCAACCAGGCCACCGTGCGCCAGTACCTGCGCCAGCGCGTCGGTGCTACTGGCCGTGCCATAGGCGTTAAGGCTGGCGCGCAAGCGTTCTGCTTCCAGGGTGCAGCCAAAGAAACGTGCCAAAAACACGACGGCATCGCGCAGACCCGCCAGGTTGCCAGCAATCGGTTCAGCTTGAGGGGATGGCATCATAAAGGGTCAGTCCGGAATAGGTAAAAAGGGTATCAAGCAAGCTTGATACCCCAACCAGCGCTGGTCAGTGCCAACCAGCGCAAGATACAGCTTTAATACAGCTTTAATACAGCTTTAATACAGCATCTCGAACGCCGGACAAAAATTCCTGGCGCTCAATAACCATCAAGCCATTAAGCCTGCTTGCGGCGACGTGCAACCACGGCCAATGCGCCCAGACCGGCCAACATCATGGCATAAGTTTCTGGCTCAGGCACAGCCGACACGGTCAGCATTTTTTGCGAGTTAATGCCCGCACCCACGCTGCTCAAGCTGGTGAATTGGTAGGTATTGCGGATGACGCTGGAACCCAGCGCCGTGGTCAACATGGCGTTGGCGTCGGCCACCACTGCATTGGTCAGGCTATTGAAGCGCAAATTGCCGCTCAATAAATTGCCATTGTCGTTGTTTAATTCCCATAATGCCAATTGAAATGCTTTGGCTTTGGGTGCAGGGTTATTCAGGTTGCTGCCCAGGACGGTGGTGTAATAGTTTTCATACAAACGCTTGACCGAATCGCTGGCAGCAAAATTGGCGGTGCTGTAGTGGTTGGAAGCACCGTTAAACGCCACGGTGGGTTCGAGACAAAAAGCCCAGAAATCGTAGGTGCCGTAATGGGCTTCCCAAATGCCCGGGGTGACGCTATTGCCACCAAAACCACCACCGGTGGCAGTGAACTGTGGGCCACCGTGCAGGGTGGCGCTCAGGTTGGTGGTGCCGGCACTGGCACCAACACTGGTCAGGGCCAGTGCTGCGGCAATGACGCTGGTACGCAAAATGTTGTTTAAGAATGGTTTCATAGGGTCGTCTTTTAAAAAGTTAGTGTTTGGTATTTAGTATTAATCGCTGATGCTGATTTCAAAATTGGGTTCTTAAGCACTCACTTGCGCGCTGTCAGCATGGGACATGACGCGCCGCAACACTTCCGCCGCGTCGCATTGTACCTGAGCTTGTGCCGCAGGGCAAGCTTGAGCCGCAGTTACCACCGCAGTTACCACCGCAGTTACCACCGTAGCGCTACTGATCGGTGTCGCTGCCTGACCCACCAGGGTATCCAGGGCATGATCATCGCTCAGCAAATCGGCCAGGCTTGGCAGCGTAACACCTGCCTTTGCCGCATCTTTGGCGTTCACATTGAAATATACGTCCGTCATATCCACCGATTTGCCGCTGGACAAGGTGGCGCTTGAGCGCTCCAGATGCAAGTTGTTGTTGGCATCAAGGAAGGGCAATTCGGTATAGTGTACCGTCAGGCTGGCCACGCCAGCGTCGCGCAAGCTTAATAATTCGCCAGCATCGGTGACGCCATTGCTATTGGCATCGCGCCAGATCCGCAGTTCAGCAAACTGGTCGTCATGCGCATCGACAAAGCCGTCGCCATTGGAATCAAAGTTCGCCAATTTGGCAAAACCGGAACCCTTGGACACACCACCAAACAATTCACCGATGCTGTCGATCTTGCCATTGTGGTTGCGGTCAATCGCCAGCAAGCCATCATCAGCGGAAACCCAACCCGACTGGATGGCATGGCCATTGCCCAGCAAGTCAAAGCTACCGTGGAAATCAGCGCGCGCAATGGTTTTGATGCCGTCGCCACCCAGATCGATCACGATCGGGGTGATGGTGGCATCCCAGCTCAGGTCGTGCTCGCCCGATTCCAGGAAGGTGGCATCGGTCCAGGTCACATTGGCCTTGGAAACGCCATCGCCATTCACATCGGAATCGATCTGGTCGTTGTTGCCGACGTTCTTGACGCCCCATTTCCAGGTATTCATGTTGACACCGGCAAAAATGACATTGGTTTTGTCGAACTTGAGATAATACGAACCGGGATTGAGGTTGCCGAAGTTGTAATTACCATTGGAATTGGTGTAAGTGGTGGCCAGCAATTGGTTGCTGGTGTTGTACAACATCACTTTCACGCCGCCAATGCCTTCTTCATTGCTGTCTTGCACGCCATCGTGGTCGCGATCACGCCATATTTTGTCACCGATGCAGGCATAACGGTACAGACCTGCATCCCAGCTCAAATCGTTTTGACCATAGTTCAAGTGAGTCAGAACGGTGCGGCCTGCGCTATCCACGTCGGAATCGAGGTTATTGTCGCCCACATCACGCTTGGTAGCGTAGTAATTGGCCGGTTTCACTACTTCGATGCGGTAATCGCCTGCATTGAGGTTGCTGAACAAATACTTGCCAGCACTATCGGTGGTGGTGCTGGACAGCACCTGGTTATTGGCACCCAGCAATTTGACTGTCACGCCGCCGATGCCTTTTTCGCCCGCATCTTGCACCCCGTTATAGTTTTTGTCTTCCCACACCAGGTTGCCGATGCTGCTCTTTTGGTACAAACCTGCATCCAGCGTATTATTGGTTTGTCCTGCGGCCACCGTTACCAGGGCGCTGTTGCCGTTGGCGTCGATATCGCTGTCGTTGGCATCATTGCCATTAGCGCCGACATCTTTGCTTGTGACAAAATAGCCCGATGGCGCTTTCACGGCCACCGAATAGCTGCCCGCTGCCACATCAAAATGGTAATTGCCGTTGGCATCGGTGGTGGTGTTGCCTACCACGGTGCCCACCGAATTTTTGAGTTGCACGGTCACGCCGGCAATGCCCGCTTCGCCAGTGTCTTGCAAACCGTTGCCATTGCTGTCAAACCAAACGCGGTCACCAATATGGGCATCCAGTGCCTGGATACCCATATCCCAGGTGCGATCACTTTCGCCTGACTCCAGTACCGTTTGCGCGGTTTTGCCATCCACCGGATCGGCGTCGGAATCGTTGGCGTCATTGCCGCCTACATCTTTGCCGGTGATGACATAACCGGCTGGCAGCGTGGTCTTGTCGAACTGCACGCTGTAGGTGCCGGGTTTTAAGTTGGTGAATAAATAGTTGCCGTTGGCGTCGGTCGTCAACGGGCTACCCACGGTATTGCCATTGGCGTCAAGTAAGGTTACTTTCACACCGGCCACACCGGCTTCGCCCGCATCTTGCACGCCGTTTTTATTGCTGTCGAGCCACACGCGGTCGCCCAATTCTGCGCCTTGGAACAAGCCGGCGTCGATGCTGTTATTGGTGGCACCTGGTGCCAGGGTGATCAGGGCGGTATTGCCATTGGCGTCAAAGTCGTTGTCAGTAGCGCTGTTGCCGCCCTGATTTTGCGCGCTGACGGTAAACCCTGCCGGGGTGACCAGCGCCACCGAGTAAGTGCCTGGATTGACATCAAAATGGTAAGCACCTGCGGCATCGGTCGTCGTGGTTGCGACCACGTGGCCGTTCACATCTTTCAATTGCACCACCACGCCAGCGATGCCCTCTTCGCCTGCGTCTTGTACGCCATTCGCGTTTTTATCATGCCAAACAAAATCACCCAAGTGCGCCAGCGGCACGTTAAAGGTCAGGTAGTTAGGGTTGACGCTCAAATCGCTGGCGTTGCAGCCCTCGGTGCCGCCTTCATCACGCACTTTAAAACCAAGCGCGAAATTGCCTGCGACGTTTTGGTCGGGTACAAATACCACATGCCCGGCGCGAATTTCAGCAATCGCAATTTCAGCGCCCGCAGCCACGGCCACACCATTCAATTGCAAACTACCGGCGACCGGTAAGCTGGTAATCAATACCGATTTAAAGCCGTCGTGTTCCACGTCGTCGTGGAAACCAAAGTCACCTTCACTCAAGGTGATGCCGTCGCCATTAATCAAGTCAAATGTTTTATCGGTGCCGGCAGGCGCATCGTTGACCGGGTCAACAATCACTTGCAGTTCCAGTGTAATGGCATCGCCATCGCCCAGATTGACCACCAGTTCAATGGTTTGGAACGAACCATTCCAGTTGGCTGCCCAGTTACCTGGTCGGACATAAATGTTTTCTGCATCCAGTTGACCAAATAGCGGCGTATTGCCATCAACCTCTTCATCGTTTGGCAGTAGAACTGCAATGCCGTCGATATTGAGAGGGCCGGGCACGGTGTAGCCGGCCTGCGCCAATAAATCGCGGATATTGAAATTACGTTCTGTATCTTCACAGACATGCAGTGCGGTGGAAAGATTTATAGTAGTCAAGCTGGCTCCACAAGAAAAATCGACAAAAATATGGCCACATTTGGCCAAGCGCAAAATGTTTGAATGGTAATGCTAATGAAAATGTAAAACCGGGTTTGAGGCTGAATATTGCTGAATATTGCTGAATACTGCTGAATTGAAACTTGATTGAAACTGATTTGATGCTGGCAAATACGTCCGGGTGCAGGTTTAGGCACGCCATGGCGTCAGGCAGCGGACTTCGCCTGATTACTGTATTGCAAGTGCTGTGCTAGGCATAAATCAAGCCAGCGCGATTATAACGAATGTTATTCAGGTAGGCAAGCGTTTTTTAATCGATCCTTGGACGGCGATAGTTAAATAGCTGGGTAAAGAATTGGCGGGAGAGTATTCTGTAACCCCATGCACGGGCGTCGTGCCGACAGCATTTTTGCATAGCAATGCACTTTATGCGGCGCAGCACGAGCTGGAAATCAAAAAAGCGTCAGTTACATGCCGAGATTGGCGCGACCATTGCCACCGCCCAAGGGCACTATCAAGGTTGGCAATTAGCCGATCTGGTATGGTGCTGAATAATCGTTTGATCGGGAGAATGCAGTGACTTGAATTGCGCTGATGCCCGTTATTTTGCCCCCGGTTATTTTTGGCAACATGTGCAGAATTTGCAACGTCGCTTGCAAATGTCAGACTGGTTGGGCGGTAAAGGGCTTGAAACCAGAGGGATTTCTGCTAAAATGCGCTTCTTTGCTGATGTAGCTCAGTTGGTAGAGCAACTGATTCGTAATCAGTAGGTCGGAGGTTCGATTCCTCTCATCAGCACCAAAAAAACTGTTTTAAATCAAGGGGGTGCGGCATTTTTTGCGGTAGCCCTTTTTTCTTGTCTGCGCACAATAACGCGTCTTTTACCCCATTTGCACCCCATTTTCAGCAATGCAAATCTACCTTTGTACTGGGTTTGGTGCGTGGCCTTCTATATGCCCTGGGTAGCCCGTTCGCGGCGCGTGATGTAGTCCTTGCGGCTAATTGCGGCCAACATATCCAACATCATGCCGTTAATCGCTTAGTGTGGAACACGGTTTTTTGAATTTTCGGCAATACAGATTCGGTCGG
>CAMBDR010000180.1 GCA_945864765.1 Janthinobacterium lividum
ATGCAAGTACGGCAGCCATTCAGGTTGCGACCATGCCGAGCGTTCAGCCTGCTTGCGAGCCAGACGCGGAAGATGCCGATCTGGGCAGTGCGCTCAAGCGCGGCAAGTTGCTGGAATTTCTGCCGTGGTTTTTCCTGTTGGGTCTGGGATTGTCGTTCACGCCGTGCGTCTTGCCAATGGTGCCGATTTTATCGTTCATCATCGTCGGTGAGGGTGCGGCGGTAAAGCGTTCGCGAGCCATACTGTTGTCGTTTGCATATGTGATGGGCATGGCACTGGTGTACACCATTTTGGGCGTGACAGCCGGGTTGATGGGTGAAGGATTGGCAGCCGCGTTGCAAAATCCATGGGTGCTGGGTGTTTTTGGCTTGTTGATGACTGGCCTGGCGATGTCGATGTTTGGCTTTTATCAGATTCAGGTGCCAAGTGGTTTGCAGGCCAAATTGTCGCAGGCGTCCGAGCATCAGGCGCGTGGCAAGCTGGCTGGGGTGTTCGTCATGGGCGCGATCTCCGCCCTGATTGTTGGGCCCTGTGTGGCTGCGCCCTTGGCTGGGACGCTGGTCTTCATCAGTCAGACGCACGATGTGCTGATCGGTGGCAGCGCCTTGTTTGCGCTGGCCATCGGTATGGGCGTACCGCTGTTGCTGGTGGGTGCCTCGGCGGGTTCGTTATTGCCAAAGGCCGGGCACTGGATGGAAGCGGTGGAGCGGTTCTTCGGCGTGCTGATGCTGGCTACCGCCCTGTGGCTGGTCTCGCCGGTGTTGCCTGCTTCGGTTCAACTGCTGGGCTGGACCGTGCTTTGCCTTGGTTATGGTGCGTATCTGATCTGGTCGCGTGACGGCCACTGGGCTTTCAAGGCGTTCGGCATGACGTTTGCCCTGCTGGGCGCGCTGGAGTTGGTGGGCATGGTCAGTGGTGGCGAAAATCCGTTTGCGCCGCTTGCGCATTTGCGCGCCAACGCGGAGAAGCCGCTGGCATTCCAGCGCATTAAATCCGTGGCCGAACTCGATGCCGTGCTGGCACAAAATCGCGGCCGTCCGGCGATGCTGGACTTTTACGCAGACTGGTGTGTTTCCTGCAAAGAGATGGAAAAGCTGACCTTTACTGATAAAAAGATCCGCGTCAAACTGGACAAGGCTTTGTTGCTGCAGGCCGACGTGACCGTCAACTCGGCTGAGGACAAGGCGTTGCTTAAACGCTTCAATTTGTTTGGGCCACCAGGCATCATCTTCTTTGATCAGCAAGGCCGGGAAGTGGCCGGGCGGCGGGTGGTCGGCTACCAGTCGAGCGAGAAGTTTCTGCGCTCGCTGAAAGCCAGTTGCGTATTATGAAGTCTTGAGCAAGCGGGCGATGTCGCGCGCAAAATAAGTCAACACCCCATCGGCCCCAGCCCGCTTGAATGCCATCATCGCTTCCATCATGGTTTTATCGTGATCCAGCCAGCCGTTGGCCGCCGCTGCTTTCAACATCGCATATTCGCCACTGACCTGGTAGGCAAAGGTGGGTACGGCAAACTGGTCTTTGATGCGTCGCACCACATCCAGATACGGCATGCCGGGTTTCACCATCACCATATCTGCTCCTTCCTGAATATCCAGCGCCACTTCGTGCAAGGCTTCATCACTGTTGGCGGGGTCCATTTGATAGGTGTTTTTGTTGCTTTTACCTAAATTGTCCGCCGAACCCACCGCATCGCGGAACGGGCCGTAAAACGACGATGCATATTTGGCCGAATACGCCATGATGCGGGTGTGAATGTAACGCTGCGCTTCCAGCGCTTCGCGGATTTGGCCAATGCGCCCATCCATCATATCGGACGGGGCCACAATATCCACCCCCGCTTCAGCCTGGGTCAGCGCCTGTTGCACCAGCATCAGCGTGGTTTCATCGTTTAAAACATAACCCGCATCATCGATCAAACCGTCCTGGCCGTGGCTGGTGTAAGGGTCGAGCGCCACATCGGTAATCAGGCCCAATTCAGGAAAGCGCTGTTTCAAGGCACGCACCACGCGCGGCACCAGGCCATCCTGGTTCAATGCCTCTTGCCCATTCGGGGTTTTTAGCTGTGCATCGATCACGGGAAACAGTGCCATGGCGGGAATGCCCAGTTGTACACAATCTTCGGCCATGCCAAACAGAATATCGAGCGAGACCCGTTCCACGCCAGGCATGGAGGCGACGGTTTGGCGCTGATTGCTGCCGTCCACCACAAATACCGGGTAGATCAAGTCGGCAGCGGAAATATGGTTTTCGCGCACCATGGCACGGGAAAAATCGTCGTGGCGCATGCGGCGCAAACGTAAAGCAGGAAATTGAGCAAAGTGCGACATCATAATTCCTTTAAAAAATATTGGAATGGGGGAACTTTATCAAAAAACAGGCGTCTGAGTGTGCATGTGAGCTTTGCTCTTTGGCCTGTTTCTCTCTCCTCGGCGGGCCAGTATCCGCTATGATACAAATTTTGCTACCCCGCATCGTCTTGCGGGGTATTTTTTTGCTCATTCACACCCGTCAACGCTGCCAAACCGGTGAATTGTAAAATCTTTTCATTCGCTTCATCAATCCCGATACGCTTCAGCGCAGAAAACAATTGCACCGTAAAGGCCAACGGCTGCCCTGTTGCATCGACATAACTGGCCAAAATGGTTTGCGCCTGACGCAAGGCAAGGCTGGATTCATTCCGGTTGAGCTTGTCGGCCTTGGATAAAATGCAATGAATCGGCTTGCCTGTGGGCGCGAACCACTCCAGCATTTGCGTGTCCAGCTCGGTAAAGGGGCGGCGTGCATCCATAATCAGAATCAAACCGGCCAGTTGATCACGCTGTTGCACGTAGTCGCCCAGCAATTCTTGCCAATGCCACTTCGCTCCGCCGGAGACTTCGGCATAGCCATAACCCGGTAAATCCACCAGCAAGGCCTGGATTTCATCAATTTTGGTGGGGTCTTTGCGGTGTTGCGCCACATGCGCGCCGCCAATCGAAAAGAAATTGATGTGTTGGGTGCGCCCCGGCGTCTTGGAAGCAAAGGCCAGACTTTTCTGATTGCACAGGATATTGATGGCGGTAGATTTACCGGCATTGGAGCGGCCAGCGAACGCAACTTCGGGAACTTGCAATTTTGGCAGGTCGCGGAGATGGTTGACTGTCGTAAAAAAACGGGCTTGCCAGAGTTTGGACATGGATTCGATTAGAAAATGATGCAAAAGAAGAGAGTTAGCGGAAAAGTTCACGCAAGCTATTGTACAATAACGGGTTATGACACGCGCAGATAAAAACTGGCGCAAAGAAAAAAAGCCATGTTGTGCAATTGTGAGGCATGCTGCTTTTTCTACTTATTGATAATTTTAATCCCAGGGTGTTTGAATGAACCGTGCGTTCCTACCAAGTATTAAGTCTCTCTTGCTCGCGGCAATGGCCGTTTCCAGTTTTGCATTTGCTACGCCACCCGTGCATGACAAGGCAAAGCCTGATGCAGCCAAGGGTGAAGCGCTGTATTCAACTGGCGATAACGCACGCGGCATTCCTGCTTGCGAGTCTTGCCATGGTAAAGCAGGCAATTCAACCATTAGCGTTAACCCCAAGTTGGCTGGACAGCATGAAGCTTTTTTGGCCAAGCAGATGCGTGATTTTGCCAGCCCGGATCGCAAGCATGCAATCATGAGTACCTATGCCAAGGCTCTTAAAGAGGATGAAGTCAATAATCTGGCAGCGTATTTGTCCGTGCAAGTGCCAAAACAGGGGGCGGCTAAAAACCCTGAATTGGCAACTTTGGGAAAAAAAATCTTCCGTGGCGGCATTGCTGAAAAGCGTATCCCTGCCTGTGCTGGTTGTCACAGCCCTAACGGTGCAGGGATTCCGGCCCAGTTTCCGCGCATTGCCGGCCAACATCAGGATTACACCAAGGCACAGTTGATATCGTTTCGTTCCGACGATCGGAAAAATAGCTTGCAAATGCAATCCATATCAAAGAACCTGTCGGAAAAAGAAATCGATGCTTTGGCGGATTACATGGCAGGATTAAAGTAATTTGTTGCCAATCGCACGAAAGCTACTTTCGTGTTCTCAAGTATCAAAAAAAAGCCAGCATCTCGCTGGCTTTTTTTTGTGTTACGATTTGTAAGGCATTTTTCTGTTAAATCTAATGTCGTCGGGTTAAAGGTTGTGGGGTAAGTTTTCCGCAGAAGATGTTTTTTTCTTAAACAATGGTGAAAACGAAAAATATATATGGTTGCTCTAAGGTAATCATATGGAATTGGAAAAATTGCTGCCAATCAAGCAAAGAAAAGGTCTTTCGCGCTTGGCGGCGAACTGATATCATTGCGGGTTATTAAAGAAAATGATGGTTGGCTTTTGCTTGGTAGTGTTGAAGCACAAGCCAAAATCAGCTTGCTTGGTCGGAACAAGTATTATTTATTGAGTTCAGTGGTGTTGCCTGGCTTTGGGTGTTAATTAAATTAAATGGATTTCTGATGAAATTACGGGTACGAGATTCGCACGTATTGGCCGGGGTGATGTCACCTTGGTATCGTAGTGGGATGGGATTGGTTTTATCGAGCATCTTGTTGTTGCCCTTATCGGTGGCTGCGGCGGATGCGCCGGACCCTGGTGATGATGTTGAGCAAGAGCTGCAAGTGTTGCGTCAATTGGCGCAGGAAATGTTGAAACGCATCGACGCATTGGAGCGCACCCAGCGTGCCAAGAAGGGCCTTGCCGCCGCACCGCCTGATGCAAAATTGCCCGCGCCAACGCCAGCCCCGCCGCCCGTCGTGGATAATACGCCGCCGCCTGTGATCAAGGTTACACCCAAAGCATTTGAGTTTGTCGGAAACACCGTGTTTACCTCTGCGCAGTTGAATAAGGAAGTGGCGTCGTATATCGGTAAAGAAACCGATTTCGATGGTTTGGAAGAGATTGTTGATAAAGTAAAAGGCTTCTATCGCGGCAAAGGCTATTTCCTGGCGGTGGCACTCTTGCCCAGGCAAGAAATCGAAGGTGGCACCATTAAGATTGAAGTATTGGAAGGCCGCATCGGTAAGATTCGCACCAAACCCGTACCCGCCAATGGGGCGCTCAAGGATGAACAATTTAAAGGCATGGTTGCTGCGCGCTTGAAAGAAGGCGATTTGATCACCGAAGATTCGCTCGAACGGCCTTTGCTGCAAATGCGTGATTTGCCGGGTGTGGATGTGCGCTCTACCATCAATGCGGGTGAAAAACTGGGTACGGCCGATATTGATCTGGAAATTGTTCCGGTTGAAAATGGCCGCAAGTTTTTTACCAATGTCGAGTTTGATAATGCGGGTAACCGTTTTGCGGGTGAATACCGTACCACGGCCAAGATAGGCATCAATAGCTTGTTCGGTATTGGGGATGCTTTAAATACAACATTAACCGTTGGCGTAACGCCAGTTAACGTATTTGGCCGCGTTGGGTACTTGATGCCAGTTGGCTATAGCGGTACGCGTGCGGGGGTTAATTTCTCCAGGGTAAATTATTTATTGGGTAAAGATTTTGCCGCACTGAATGTGGACGGGAATGCCACCATCTCGGAAGTGCTGGTCGTTCACCCGTTCTTGCGTAATAAATTATTCAATTTGTTTGGCCAGGTCAGCCTTGAAAATAAGCTTCTGACAGACAGGCAAGGCTCCACGCCTGTGCAAAAACGCTCAATTAACTCAATCAAATTGCAGGCTAATGGTGATCATCGTGGCGTTGGCAACGTAAGTACTGGCAATATCGATTTCACGCTGGGCAATTTGAAGATTCAAAATGCCCAGACCTTGGAAGATGATCAAAGTACGGCGGGCTTTCATACCTCGGGTACGTTCGCAAAACTCAACTTTACCGTTAACCACCTGCAAACGCTGGAATCGCTCAGTCCGAAATTGCCTAAAAACATCGAATTTTGGTTTGCCATGTCGGGTCAGGTAGCATCCAAAAATCTCACTTCCGCAGAAAAATTTGTGTTGGGTGGCCCCGGTCGGGTACGCGGCTATCCGGCGGGTGAAGCGGGGGGCGATCAAGGCTTTGTTGCGACGGGGGAATTGCGTTATTCCGTACCGGGCTTCAAACTGGGCAAAGCGGGCTTGGCCTTATCGGCATTTATTGATTATGGCTGGATTGCGCGCAATGCCAAAGCAGGACAGGCACCGCAAGGTGATGGTGGTTCGAATACTCGTAGTCTGTATGGTTATGGTTTGGGCTTTAATCTGGGTGCGCAGGATGGATTTTTGATCCGTTCTGACGTGGCTTGGGGTGGGTCGGGCGCATCGACATCTGACACCAAGGCCAGCAATCCACGTTTTTGGTTCCAAGGCGTCAAATGGTTTTAAATCGTTGCAAATGGCTGTAAGCCGAAGCTTTTCGATTGAAGAGTGAGTTTGTTATTCCCGATTATTGTTATTGTTGAATTAAAGAGATCATCATGTCCTTACCAGAAACCGTATCCCAGCTCGTGAGCAAAACTGTCAAATCGTTGAAGTCGCTGAAAAAGCGCGTCAAACCGATGGTAATTTGGCTATCGCGCAAGTTGCGGTTGACCTTTAATCCGCAGCCTGCGCGGCGTTTGGCCAGAATTACCGCCTTGCTGTTATTGCCGTATGTGCCCAGTTTGATGCCCTCGATTGCCTTGGCCAATCCAACCGGCGGGAAGGTGGTATTGGGTAACGCGACCATTACGCAAACCAAGCCTAATACGGTACAAATTGATCAAAGCACGGCCAAGGTGGCGCTGGATTGGCAGAAGTTTTCGATTGCGCGTGGCGAGAGTGTGATTTTTAATCAGCCCACGGCCAGCTCGGTGGCCTTGAACCGGGTTTTGGGCGGCAATCCGTCTGAAATTTTTGGTAGTTTGAGTGCCAACGGCAAGGTGTTTTTGATCAATCAGGCGGGCGTGTTGTTTGCGCCGGGTGCGAATGTGAATGCGGGCGGCTTGGTGGCGTCCACACTAAGCATGAGTAATCAGGATTTTGCTGCGGGGAACTATCGTTTTGCCAATGCGGGTGCGGCGGGCAGTGTTATTAATCGGGGTAATTTGTCGGGCGGCTCGATTGCCTTGCTGGGACCGAAGGTGGTGAATGAGGGGCAGGTTACGTCCAATCAGGGTAGTGTTGGTTTTGCTGCGGGCGATAAGGTCACGCTCAGCTATGGCACGGGCGGCATGTTGAATATCAAGGTGGATGCGGCGGCGGTGGCGGCTTCGATTGATAACAAGGGGCAAGTGTATGCGGATGGCGGCCAAGTGCAATTTACCGCACGCTCGGCTGATGCGGTGCTCGATACCGTCATCAACAGCTCCGGCACGGTGCGCGCCAATTCGATGATCATGCGGGACGGTAAAATCATTCTGGACGGCGGCCCTCGTGGCGTGGTGCAGGTGAGCGGGAGCTTGCAGGCCAAGGGCGAGCAAGCGGGTACGCGCGGGGGTGAGATTAAAGTATTGGGCGACAAAGTTGGTTTGTTTGATCAGGCCAGGGTGGATGCGTCCGGGCAGGATGCGGGCGGCACGGTGCTGGTGGGCGGTAATTATCAGGGTAAGGGCGCGGAAGCCAATGCCAGCTTTACCCATGTGGCAGAAAAAGTGAGCATCAAGGCGGATGCTTTGGGTAAGGGGGACGGCGGTAAGGTGATTGTGTGGGCGGATGGCCAAACCAACTTCTTTGGGGATATTTCGGCCAAGGGCGGGGTGTTGGGTGGTAATGGTGGTTTTGTTGAGACTTCGGGTAAGCAGATTTT
>CAMBDR010000181.1 GCA_945864765.1 Janthinobacterium lividum
GCCACTTGTTTAAAACTGCGGACCAAATCGGCGGCGTGCGTCAAGCCGCGAATAATCACGTCGGCGGCATGCTCGGCATCTTCCAGGAATTGCGTCAATTCGGCAAATTGCAAGCCGCGCTGTTGCATACTGCGCTCCACCGCATCGGCTTTTTCATGCAAGGCACTGGACATCATCAAACCATTGCCAATCGGTGTATTGAGTTCTTGCGCCACCCCTGCCACCAAACTGCCCAGCGCGGCCAGCTTTTGTTGTTCGACGATTTGGGCTTGTGCCAATTCCAATTGTTGATAGGCATTCGCATTATCGAGTGCAATCGCCCCATACGCGCACAAGGTGCGAAAAATAAAGCGCTCGGTGGTGCCATAGGCATTTTGACTGGCAGATTGCACCGTCATCACACCCAGTAAATTATCTCCGATCATTAAAGGCGAAAACAAACGGGTCAGGCTGATGAGCGTACCGGGAATGACCGCAGGATCCGACGCCATCGCACCAATATTCACCAGTACCTCACTGCATTCACGCCAACATTGGGCTGCGCTGGAATGCGGATCATCACGTTCAATATAACAGGTCGGCAGTTGTCGGCCTTGCTCGATGCCATATGACAGCACCAGGGTTTGATCATTTTTGTCGCGCAAATAGATGGCGAAAGAACTCACTTCGAGTAAGGCATGGGTGTGGCGACTCAAGGCTTCAAACACCACATCCTGCTGCAAATGCGCGGTAATTTCTTGCCCCACGGCCCCCAAGCGCGCCAGCACGGCATTGGTTTGCGCCAGTACTTTGGCGCGCCGGGCGTCGGCCAGCGCGAGTTGCCGATGGTATTCGCTTTGCGCCTTGGCGCGTTCGGTTTGATGCAACACCTGCATCGCCACCGCACGGTTGGTGGCTTCATGGCTATGGGTGGAGGCGCGCGCCAGACTGGCTTTTTCGGTAAACGCAAAAGCGCGTTCAAAATCATTGGCCAAAGCATACACATCGGCCACCGCATCGAGTAAATCGCCATCCACCGTATAGCCATGAATACTGGCGGCCAACAATAAAGCTTGCTGTAAATAATGCAGGGATGGATGGTCAAGGCTGGTATCCAGCGCGGGCAATTGATGCTGTAAATGGATTTGCGCCAGCACTTGCAAAATTCTGATTTGCGCATACGCATCTTGCCTGCCTGTCGCCAAAGCCAGACCCGCATTGGCAGGCACCAGTGCCTCGGCACCCCGCCCAAGATGCGACAAGGCATCGGCCTGGCCGCGCCATGCACTGGTCTGAAAATCGGGTTGTTGCAAGGTGATGGCGTGCTGCTCCAACTCTTGGAAACATGTCAGGGCGCGTGCGTAATCATGTTGTGCCAGGGCCAAATCAGCCTGATATTCGAGCGCAATGGCATAACTGCGCGAGACCCCGAATGGCACCAAAATCTGTAAGGATTCCGTGATCAATTCTTGCGCCGCATCGAATCGGCCAAGGTGGCGCAAGACATTCGAGGTTTGGCTCAAACTGACGGCAATACTTTGCGGCCATCCGGTGGCGCGCGCCAAATCGAGGCCGCGCTGCATCCATTCAAGTGCGCTTTGGTAATCATTTAAGTTACTAAAGGCGTCACCAGTATTGACCGCATCACGAATGCCGGCGCGTACCTGTCCGCTCGCCATCGCCAATTCGTGGGCTTGTAAAAGTTGTTCCGCGCAGCGGCCAAAATCGCTTTGCTGTGCGGCACAAGCCCCGAAATAGGCGTGGATCATGGAACGTAGCCAAACCGGGGCTTGCGCCATGGCATGCTCAAACCGGGTTTTCCAGGTCATCAATGAAGCACGTACATCGCGAAAGGCAAAAGTCAGCGCTTGCGCCACTTGCACCGCCAATTTGCGCTGGCTGCCATCGCGGGCAAACTGCTCTGCCGCCTGCAAATGGGTTGCAGCCTGATTGGCGTGGCCTTGATCTGCGGCAATCCGCGCCAAAATCCAGTGGCTGTCGAAGCAGCCATCGGCATCACCCAGGGTTTGATAATTGTGCAGGGCTTCATCGGCTTGCATTTTGGCCAAATCAAATTTGGCTTGCAGCCATTTTATTTCGGCCTCAATTAATTCCCAACGCGCCCAATAATGTCGGTCATCAACCCCTTCCATCTCACTTAATTCGGTACGCCCTTGCGCCACCAGACCCAAGGCGATTTGAGGATGACGCTGACGTTGATACCAGGCAATTTTCAACAGCGCGGCCAAGCGCAATTCACCACTCGATTGCGGCAAATTGGCTTGCAACTGCATTAACTCATCCTCGTGCAAAAACAGTTCCATATTGATTATTCTTCCAGGCACATCATGGTGGGCCTTGTTAATTGACTGGTGCAAACAAAGGCAAATCGATAAAAAAATGACTTCCTTCTCCAGGTTTGCTTTGTACTGAAATATGGCCACCCAATAAGGAAGTCACAATGTTATAGCAGATATTCAAACCCAGGCCACTGCCACCTTGCCCCAATTTGGTGGTAAAAAACGGATCAAAAATGCGTTTGATGTGGGAGTCGGGAATGCCCATACCATCATCATGAAATTCCAGCAGCACGTGTTGATTCGGCATCAAGCGCGCCAGCAGCCGGATATGGCCCCCGGTTTTACCATCGAAGGCATGCAGTAAGGCATTATTAATCAAATTCGCGATGACTTGGCCCAAGGGGCCGGGATAGCTGTTCAATTCAATATCGGCAGCAATGGCTTGGGTCAGCCGATGTTCGCCCAATTTGATTTTGCCCGCCAGCGTGGCGCAAATTTCATGGCAAGTCTGTTGCAAATTAAAACGGCGCTGTTGCTGGGTGGTGCGATCTACCGCGACTTGTTTAAAGCTATTCACCAGTTCGGCCGCACTGCTTAAACCCAACATGATGAGATGGGACGACTCGCTCGATTCGCTGATAAATTTTTGCAAATCGGTGCGGCGCAATTTCTTTTCCGCCAGGTTTTGATTGATGCGCCGGGTTTTATCCTGCAAAGAACTGGCCATCATCAAGCTATTGCCGATGGGGGTATTGAGTTCATGCGCAACCCCGGCCACCAAACTGCCCAGCGCGGCCAACTTCTCTTGCTCCACCAGGCGTGCCTGGGCTTCTTTTAGCTGGCGGTAGGCGCGGGCATTATCCAGTGCAATCGCACTATAGGCACACAAGGTGCGAAATATCAGCCGCTGGCGCTCTGCATATGCGCCCGCATGCAACGATTGCACGCCCATCACCCCCAGCACACGCTGGCCGATGATCAAGGGCGCGTACAAGGCACTTAAATTATGATGCGTATCGGGCACGGTTTGACCATCGTTTTGGGTAAAATCCACCACCACTTCGCGCTGTTCGCGCAGGCTGACGATCGGGTTGGCATTGGAATTGGCGATTTCGAGGCGCGCATAGGGGATGTTTTTATCCTGCTCAAAACCATAGACCCGCTCCAGGTAGCGCCCATCGTCGGTACGCAAATATACGGCAAAAGCACTGGCATCGAGTAAGCCATGCACATGGCGGCGCAAGACTTCAAACACCGCATGGTCGTTGAGATGTGCGGTAATTTCCTGGCCTATCGCCCCCAACTGCGCCAAATTGGTGCTGGTTTGCTGCAAGATTTCAGCGCGCGCACCCTCGGAGGCCGCCAATTGCCGATGGTGCTCGGCTTCGGCGTGGATACGTTCGGTATTTTGCCGCACTTGCATGGCCAGCGCATGGCGCGCCGCATCTTGCCCATGCAAGGCTTGGCGCGCCGCATTAGCGCGCCGCGCGTATTGAAAAGCCATTTCAAACTGGCCCGTTGCGGCATAGGCCTTGGCCAGTTCATCGAGCAAATCATCGGGAATGGTAAAACCTTCGATTTGCGCCGCCAATTGATGCGCCTGGTTCAAATACCCCAGGCTGGAATGGGAATGCGGCAAGGAATCAACCAAGGAATCAACCAAGGCAGCGGTGCCAGCGTCGGCAACAATTTTGGCCAAGGCCCGATACGCGGTAATTTGACTGTGATGATCATGATGCATTTGCGCCAGCGCCAACGATTGTTGCACCGCTTCGGCCGCCGCCTCAGCTTGCCCCAAGGCCAGCAGGGCTTGCCCCCGACCACAATGCGCGGCGATTTGCAAATTGATTTGATGTAAGGCTTGGGCCCGGGTCAGTAATTGTGAAAACAAATCCAACGCAGCCTGATTTTGCTGCCTGTCCAATTCCAGCCTGGCCATATTTTGCAAGGTAATCGCGTATTGACGCGAGGCCGGAATCAAGCTCAGATAACCCAGCGCCTCTTTTAAAAATTGATGGGCCAATTCGGGTTGATTTTGGCTGCGCAATACATCGGCGGTTTGCGTCAGCGCAAAACCGGCCCCGACTGGCCAATTGCGGCTGCGCGCATGATTTAAGCCGCGCACCATCCAATCGAGTGCGCTTTGATGGTCATTGAGTTTGGCAAACGTGGTGCCCACATTCAAGGCAGAAATAATGCCGCGCCGCACTTGCCCGGTTTCCAGTGCCGCTTCATAGGATTGGGTAAAATAACTGCCCGCTTTTTCAAAATCATTGGTAAATAATGCCACCAGGCCCCAAAACCCGGCCACCCAGGTCCACAGGGTGGCCGGAATCTGACCTTGTTCGGTTTGAAAACGAGTACGCCAACGCTCACAGGCTGCGCCCGCATCGCGCAAGCTATCCATTAACGCCATGGCCGCCTGGAGGATGTCCGCCCGCGCCCCATCATGGTTGCGCGCCAAACTGTAAGCGCTTTGCCAATATTGGTCGCGTTGCGCCAACTCACCCAAATCATTGGCCAGCCACCCCATGAGCCAATACGCATCAATTTGCCCGATCACATCGCCACAGGATTGAAAGCCCTGCAACACCTGTTGCGCAACGACCACTGATTCATTGGCTTGAACCGTCAACCAGGCCGCTTCAGCGCGTACCAGTTGCAGACGGGATAAGGCTTGCAACCCACCCGGCTGTGACGATGCTGCGGTGTCGGCGATCAAAGTTTGGGCTTCGTCGGCCAAAGTCAGGGCATGATTGGTATCGCGTTGACAGTAGTAAGTGGCCAGATCCAGCAATAAGGGCAAACGAGCAGAATCAGTGGCTGCGAGCAAACCCGCTTCCAACTGCGCCAACTGTTCATTATGCACAAAGAGATCCATAGCCATATCATATCTCATCCCATGCTGTGGCTGAGCATCATTGAAATTCTATTGCCTGAATGCTGATTTCTAAGCCAGCATAGCCGGAACCAAACAGGTTGACGGCAAGCGGATATATTGTATGCAACATTAAAAAGATGGCGTGCAAAGAGACTAAATGCACCTCTCTCCCGACCTCTGGCATCGTCACGCCCCCGCAGACGGGGACCCGGGCGGTTTAGATTGGTAAGCGTTTGAACGTAGCGCAACCACCGTCACGCTGCCATTCAAATCCCGCCCACAACTAAAATATGCAAGAGCAGGCTCCGCAAGGGAACGACGGTACGATAGCCGGGCCTGAATAGTCTAAAAAAGAGGCATTAGTTACCGATACATCCATGAACCGTCTGGATCACATTGGGTGCGGTGTCTGTCGGTACTTTCAGGCTGGCATCCGGCCCAAGGCTGAATCTGGCCCCGGTAACGGTCGTTGTAACAGCCGGATTTGGACTGCAACGTGTTCCAGGCACATTGGTGCCCGTACCCCAATTATTTCCAGACAGCGCGACATTGCTTGCGCCATCAATATTCAAACCAATCGCCCCGCCAGTGACTTTGTTGGAAGTCAAGGAAATATCAATCAGATTAGGTGTGAAATCTTTATCCTGCCAGGCATGATCGCCCACATTCAGTCCGAAAAAACATTTACCGGGCTGGCAAGTGATCGTGTTGTTCGAAATGACCGTGCCTGTGAAAATCCCAAAATTAGGGTTAGTAGCCGATCTTGCGCCAAAGCTGTTCAACATCATCGCAGCGAAAGCATAGGCATTGGTTTGATTAATGAAATTGTTTTGCACCACTGACCCCTTGCCGCCACCATAAATAAATCCCACATCAGTATTATCAGTAAAGACATTATTCGTAATTGATGAGTTATGCGCCCAACCGACTGTCAAGCCATCGGCCCAAGTGTCGCCCGAATCATGGCCGCCATTGTTGGCAAAAAGGTTTTGCGAAATCGTCGCACCCGAGCCAACATAACCAAAGCCAGTACCGCATAAGGCATTGATGGAGACAGAATAAGTCAGCTTAAGGTTATCACCAACTGCATTAGCATTATAACCATAAGAATTATCATCATTTAAGCCCGCTTTGCATCGAGTAAACGCCGGACTAACGGTACTGGTCTTACGCACAGTTCGATTGCCGTCCAAAACAATGTGATCGATTTCGACATCCTTGACTGCCAAATTATCAAAACCGAATTCCAAAATACCTTGTTTTTCACCAAAGTCCTTGGCTGCAACCAGTGTCGCGCAAGCAATTGAACTCAAGCATTTAGCGCTGGAACCATAGGTGCCTTGCGTATGTAACTTGATCGATTTTTTGATTTTGATTTGCGTTGTAATCAAGTAGTTACCCGGTGCCAAATCCAACGTACCGCCCGCAGCCGTATTGTCGATGCAGGATTGAATTGCCGCAGAAGCTGAAACCGCGCCAGTGATATCCGCCACAACTGCTTGCCCGCCAACCACGCAAATCTGAGTCATGACACTTGGAGGAAGGCAGGTAAAAACAGTCGTCCCGCCCAAGCCGCCGCTGGTTTGCACAACCGACCGTGTTAGCTGCGTCCGCGAGCCTGCAGGGCAAGAGCAGGCGTTCGTATCTGGATTACTGGTCAAACACTTATTGGTATCATCGAGTTGGTAAGCGCCACGGAAGGAGGTTGAATTCGCATTGACCCGGTTGCAAAAATTAATGCGCGCGCCGATAAACGGATTACCCGCATCAAGCAGCGTGCGCATGCTCTGTGCAACATAACCACTGGGGCAAATGCAAGCATTGGTAATGGCATTAGCGGTGCGACAAACATTATTGTCATCAATCAGAAAAACGCCGCCAAAATCACTGCTGCCCGCAGGCAAACCATTAGAGCACAGTTGAATATTGGCACCACCAATAGACCCGCCAAAATCACCAATCAAACGCAAACTGCCAACAGCCGGCCCATAACCCGGGCAGGCACAAGTCCCGTTCGCCAATACATTTCCAAAACCGCAATTTTTCGTGGCGGCATCGGTTATTTCATAGGTACTCCCAAATGCAATACCCGCAACAGCTTGATTATTAACATTAAATAATAAACAAATAAAAATGCCGAGCAAAGCCTGAAACGCACTTTGTTGGATGCGAGAAAAAAAATGTGAACTCAATTGAAACTCCAAATAGAATGACAGGAAGCGCTGGCCCGATCGTTTGTAGACTTTGTTTTGACAAGTCATTTAATATGTCACTTTTTTACGATTATTGGGGATAAATCAGCCCATCCATAAATTGCAGGGTGGCGCATTATACGACACCACATTGTCGCAATACAAGCAATATTCAATTAATGACTACCCCGTCCACCGCTCATCGGCTAATCATTGCATTACCCGCCAATTGCGCCACTTGCGGCAACTTGGCATCATCAAGCGGGGCACCAAAACCTGGCGTTATTACCCCGCTAAAGTTGGCCGTGCCGCTGTTGCTGTCTGTTTTCACATCAAAGAATTTATCATGCCCCCCCCAAACCCAAAGATAC
>CAMBDR010000182.1 GCA_945864765.1 Janthinobacterium lividum
GGCGATGATTTTTTTGGCTATGTCAATGGCGACTGGCGCGATAACACCGCCATCCCCGCCGACCGCAACAGTTGGGGTGTTGGCCAAGCCTTGGCGGAAGACACCAACCAACGCCTGGTGCAATTGATTGAGGCCGTCGGCAAAGACGCCGCAGCCAACCCGTCCGCCAAACAGGTGGCCGATTTTTACGCCGCGTTTATGAACGAAGAGCGCATCGAAGCCCAGGGCTTGAAGCCGCTGGCAGCGCTGCTACGCGACATTGACGCCATCAAAAACAAGCAAGCCCTGGCGCAAGCCTTGGGTGCCGGGTTGCGCGCCGATGTGGACCCCTTAAATGCCGGGACATTTGCGACCGATAATTTATTTGGCATGTGGGTAGGGCAGGATTTTAACGCGCCCGATCAATACGCAGCCTATCTGCTACAAGGCGGCATCATTTTACCGGATGCGGTTTTTTATACCGACCCCAGCCCGCGTATGAAAAAACTGCGTCAGCAATATCAACAATATATCGTGGCCATGTTTAAGCTGGCGGGCTTGCCCAAGGCCGAGCAAAGGGCGGCCCAGGTGTTTGCGCTGGAATTAAAAATCGCCCAAGGCCATGCCAGCCGGGAAGACTCTGACGACGTAAAAAAAGCCAATAACCCATGGCGGCCACAAGATTTTGCCAGCAAGGCACCGGGGCTGGATTGGGATGCGTATTTGCGCGCCGCCAAACTGGATCAAGCCAAACAATTCATTGTATGGCACCCGCAGGCGATGCGTAGCACTGCCAAGCTGGTGGCGAGCACCCGCCTGGCGCAGTGGCAAGACTATTTACGCTTTCATACCCTGCACCATTATGCCGACGCCTTGCCCAAGGCCTTTGGCGCGCAACGCTTTGCGTTTTTTGGCAAAGCCATGAGTGGCACGCCGCAACAAGCCCCGCGCTGGCGGCGCGCACTGACCGCCATCAATAAGGCCATTCCGGAACCATTAGGGAAAATGTATGTCGAGCGCTACTTCCCGCCAGAAAACAAGGCGCGCGTACAGCAAATGGTGAGCAATATTATCAGCGCCTTTGGCAAACGCATCGAACAACTGGACTGGATGGCCCCCGCCACGCGTGAGCAGGCGCAAGCCAAGTTGAAAACCCTGGTGGTGGGCATAGGCTACCCGGATTATTGGCCTTCTTACGCCAGCTTGCAAGTGGCCCCGGATGATGCGCTGGGCAATGCCTGGCGTGCAGAACGCTATCACACCCAGCGCCAACTGGACAAACTGGGCAAGAAAGTAGACCGCAGCGAATGGGCGATGGCACCGCAATTGGTGAATGCGGTGAATATGCCGATTCAAAACGCGATGAATTTCCCCGCTGCGATTTTGCAGCCACCCTATTTTGATCCGAAAGCCTCGGATGCGCTCAATTACGGTGCCATCGGTGCCATTATCGGCCATGAAATTAGCCATAGTTTTGATGATGTGGGGGCGCAGTTTGACGCCACGGGTCGTTTGCGTGACTGGTGGAGCACGGACGACCTTGCGCACTTCAAAATCGCCTCCAAAGTTTTGGTGGGGCAATATTCGGCTTATCGGCCGTTCCCGGATTTGGCCTTGAACGGGCAACTCACCCTGAGCGAGAATTTAGCCGATTTGGCTGGTCTGGCGGCGGCTTATGATGCCTTTCGCGCCATTGCGGGCGACAAGTCCGGTGCGCAAGCGGATCGTGAATTTTTCATTGGCTATGCCCAAAGCGGCCGCAACAAAATGCGGGAAGGGGCGATGCGCCAGCAAATTCTCACCGACGGTCACGCGCCCGCTGAGTACCGTGCTGCCACGGTGCGCAATTTTGATGCATGGTATAAGGCATTTGATGTGCAAGCGGGGCAAAAACTGTATTTGCCGCCGGAGCAAAGGGCAAAGGTTTGGTAAGTGTGTTGCTCATGGGGGCCAGGCAGGCTTAGTCGGGCATGCGAAAATCGTTTTCAATCCAGCGCCATGCGGTTTTTAAATCCAACTTGAAGTTGGCTGCCACCCGCACCGTGGCCAGTTGCCGGTCGTCGGCATCGAAGGCGCAAAGTACGCCATACGGGTTGTCGTCATCGGGCACAATATCGAGCGTGATACGAATTTCGCCCTCTGCCGTATCCACGGGGAGGGTTTTGTGTAACTGCGCCTGGTATTGCTGTTGATGGTGACGCAATACCTCGCCAGCGCTTTTGATCAGGGTGTTGAAGGCTTGGGCATCGAGCGGTTTGGGATTGTTTTTGTCGCGCCCGAGGGGCCAGGGGCTTAGCAGGGTTGGTTCGGATTGGCCATCCTGTATCATCGCCACCGCCCAACCTTCATCCTCCTCATTTTTGACCACGCGCGCAGTCCAGCCCTTGTCACGCCACAGGCGCGCTTCAGAAATTTGCTCAAAAATCTGCTCAACAATTTGATCCGGCGCTTCGCTTGCCACGCTTGCAATGGCTTCAATGGCGGCGCTTTCCACGGCGGCTTGGGGGTGGGTTTCCGGGGCGGACTTAGCCGCAGGTGCCGCGATTGGCGCGCATGGCGGTTCGACCTTCAGCTCTGCCATTGGCTCTACTAACGCCGACTCTTCCGGCAGCAAGCCACTGAATAAATCGCGTATCGGTAATTGCAAGCGCTTACGGGCCATGGTGTCTCTCACAAATTACATTCTTGCCGGAATGCCAGATAGTCACGTGCGGTGGTGCGGGGTGCTTCCAGTATCGGCAAGTGGCCAATATCGGGCATCATAATCACTTTGCTGCGTACAAAAAGTTTCGCGGTGGCTTGGGCACCACTTGGGTGCAAAATCAAATCGCGCTCGCCCCACACCACCAACGCGGGGGTGGTGAGATTGCTATATTGTTGCTCCAGCGGCTGGGAATCCTGAAATTCGGCCATGATGCGGGTATGCAGCGCAAAGTCCCGGACGGCACGCAGGGCCAAAACATGGCGTAGCGAATAGGGAATAAACGGCGGTTTGTGCATGGAAGCGCTCATCATTCCAGCAAATTCTGCTTCACTTTGTATTATTAATGGAATTTTGCCAGTGGCGAGGTAGGTTTGAATCACGTCTGATTGAATGGACGCTTCGGTGCCGGCGGGGTCGAGTAGCCATAAACTTCTTACCATATGCGGGTAGCTGGCCGCAAACTGGGTGGCGATGAAGCCGCCCATGGAACTGCCGCCCAAATCCACTTGCGAGATACCCAGTTGTTGCAAGAAAGTATGCAAGCGCTGTACTTGTTGGCTGATGCTATATTGCGCGGTGGGATCGCGCCCGGCATCGCCAAAACCGGGCAGATCAGGCATGATAAGGTGGTAATGGGCCACCAAATGGCGGGCGATGCGGGTGAAATTGTCTTTGTCGGCGGCAAAACCGTGGATTAACACCAGGGTGGGGCCGCGTCCACCTTCCAAATACGGCATGGCAAAACCCGCCACTTGCGCCTGACGCAGATGCAAGCCCGAAAGCATGCGCTCCAGCGACAAGGCTAGAGCCGCCATCTGAAACGGCATTAATCGATCTGCCAGGGTAATGGCTAAGACCAGGACGAGGAATAAAGAAAAATAGATCACTGCGCATTCTCCAGTTAAGGCAAAATGCAAGTGTAGCGCAAGCGCGCTGATTTAGCTGAGAAATGACAAATAAATGTGTTTTTAGACAGGTTATTTTGTGGTGAAAGGCAAGAATTGATACCAACGGGATACACCAACGGCAGTTTGCTGCGAATTGTTGACGGTTATACTCCGCGCTGACACTGGATTCCGGTACGCCGGACCGCCGCCTGCGCGGGAATGACCGGGCGGCGATCCGGGTTCGATCGATAGCGGTAAAATTGATTGCAACGTCGCACTTAACGATTTAAGGCTGGCGGCACATAATTTCAAAAATGCCTACTTTGCCTTAATTTGCCTGCCATTCAGTAATCAATAAAGTAAATCGCCAAACCAGCCACCACAAACTGTGGTTTGCGCCGGAGAATAAAATATCCCCAAGTTTCCGCACCATTCAAATCATCGTATAATCAAATGGCAATTCGCCCTACCCTGTAACAGAATTCAAGTTGTCCCCGCACTACTTCTTACCAATTGAATTAATTTAAAGGAGTAACTCGCAATGTACTACTATGATATCCCCCTCAAGAAAGACAAGGTTCAGGTCTTAAGCACCGAACTCACCGTTTCTTTTCCACTGTATTTTGGTTGCGAAATTGAAGCGCAATTCACCAAATACTTAAATGGTTTGAATTATGATCGCATTTTTTTATTTTGTGATGAGAATATCTACAAACTATATGGTGAAAGTTTTTTCAAGCAACTCCTCACGCTGGATAAACCGGTCGAGCTGCTGATCATTCCCCAGGGCGAACACAGCAAAACCTTCCCCAAACTCGAAGAAATGTGCGAAACGCTGATCGAAAAGCGGGTTTCAAAAATATCGCTGTTAATTTCCTTTGGCGGTGGCGTGGTCGGCACTTTGGTGGGCATGATCGCAGGCTTGATTTATCGCGGCATTCGCTTCATCGAAATACCCACCACCTTGTCCGGCCAGACCGACAGTATTTTAAGTAATAAGCAAGCTGTGAACGGACGCACCGGCAAAAACCATTTTGGCTTTTATTATGCCCCGCTTTTTTGCTGGGTAGATACCCGCTATCTGGTATCCGAACCCTCGCGTTCAATGCGCAGCGGTTTAATTGAAGCCGTCAAGAATGGCTTTATTAATGATCTCGAATTTCTTGATTATCTCGATACCAAGTTAAAGAAAGATATTCCGTATTCTGCAGAAGAAATCTACAACCTGGCTTACAACATCATTCGCTCCAAAGTCAACATCCTTCGAAAAGACCCGTCCGAGAAAAAGCTGGCGATTATTCTGGAGTACGGTCATACTTTCGGCCATGGCATCGAATGGCTGGCCGCTACCCACCATATCGAGAACATCCAACATGGCGAAGCGGTTGCCATCGGCATGAAGATCGCCGCCGAAGTGAGCTACAAACTGGGCTATTTGACGAGGGAAGAAAAAGACTTGCATTACCATATGATTGATGACAAAGTTGGCGTCAGTATAAAATTGCCGGAATTTATTACCAGTACGGTATTGCTTGACGCCATGGTGGCGGATAATAAAAAGCAAGGCCACGATTTACAATTTATTTTGCTGGAAAAAGTTGGCAAATGCCTCAATCCGCATGGTGATTATCTCAATACGGTGGATTTAAAACTTATCGGTGAAGTGATCGACGAATTCAAGAAAACTCAGGGTAATTAATATGTATTCAGTACTCAACTTAACCGCGCCCGTACATGATTTAAATCATTGCGGGCATATCGGGCATATCGTCAAGGATTTTGCCAGCATGTGCGAATTGGCGGCCCGGCATCAATTTGCCGGCGTCAATATCGATATTGATTCCGTCACTGAAATTGGCGTGGATAAAGCAAAAAAAATCCTGCAAAAGCACCAACTGAAGGCAGCCTCATTTGGGCTGCCCATCGATTTATTTGGTGAAGAAGGTGTTTTTTTGTATCAGGCTGCTAATTTTGAGCGCCACGTCAACATTGCCCGGCAACTCGGCTGTTCACTGGTGCTGGCTTATCTGCCGCCTTTTTCAACTGAATTAAATTTCAACGACCTTTTTATTCAAACCAGCAAGCGCTTGCGCCAAATTAAATCGATCTTCGTGCAATACAAGCTCAAAATTGGCTTTGAATTTATCGGCCCCACTGAAACCAGATTAAGCACCAAACATGATTTTATCCACACCATTGATGGCGTGCGCGCATTGATTGCCAGTGCCGATTTTTATGGTTATGGCGGCATTAAACTCGATATTCATCATTGGCAAAATAGCGGGGCGGGCCTGCTCGACCTGCAACATTTGGATAGTGAATATATTTTGTACGTCGAACTCAATGATGGTTTAAAAGGTTATGACATATTTACCATGCCCGAATTTGAACGCGCCTTGCCACTTAGTACGGGGGTGACGCAGGTAGAAGCCTTTTTGAAAATGCTGCAAAAAAAAGGCTACCAGGGGCCGGTGGTAGTGGAACCATGGAACCAGACGATTCAAGCCATGACGCTGGAAGAGGCGGTGCGCACGGTGAAACAATCGCTGGATCAATGCCTGGCCCTGGTGAACCCCAATTAACCCTCAAGGGTGGGGTGGTTGCCCGAAGGGCAGGTTTAGTCGGCATCCTCCGGTATCAAAATTACAATGTCTTGCGCTACATGCACGCGCACATGCGTGTGTACGTCAAACCCGGCCACGGCCAGCCAGCGCCCGCACAGGCGTATCCAGGGAATGTCTGGCCCGTTTGCGGGGGCGGGGCTGGCGCTCACCGTTACCCGCCGCCGAGGTTTGATGCTGGGAGGACGGGCAGATTTTGGCGGCACCGGCGTGGTGGGCGCGCTGGCGTGGTGGGCCAGCAGGGTTTGAAGTAATGCGATGAATGGCGGGGGAAGCCGGGTGCTGCGGTGGCTGGTGGGGTTAGTGGGGGTGGTGCGGTTTGGTTTGTTGGATGCGCGCGCAATCCGTGTATCATTCGGCTTAGCCATGATCAAATTTCCTTAAAGGTCCTTGGTTGTGGTTAGCGGGTTGCTGGTGTTAGCGCACCAGTAACCCGCGCTGTTTAATGTCTCCCGACTGGGTTATTATACAGAATGTGAGATGGCTTGTGACGAAAAAATTACAACTTGTTAGAAAAATTTATGAGGTTTTATAATGCGTATTCCTGGCATCATGATTGGGGTAGTTTTATTGCTCATATTGGGGTTGTTTCTGATACGTGGTAATGCGCTGCCTGAGCAAGCAAAGACCACCGTAGGCAAACCAGTGGCACAGGCGGCGCAAGCTGTTTCCAGGCAAGCTACCACCGCCACCAAGCCCGAGCCCGCATTGAGTGTTGCATTATGCAAAGATATCGCTGCATCCCTGCAGCAGCAAGGCCAGGACAATAATGCCGCGCAATATCAGCAGGCGCTACGCCTGAACCAGAAGAAGGCTCAGGACGAAGTCAAGTTGCTGCTTCAACCGATGATAAATGGCCCTGATGTAAAACTGCGTAGTGCCGCACTGTTCATGGATCTGCAAGTGCAGGAACGCGGTTCAGACGGCTGGCGCAAGGATACCAATGACATTGCCAAACTGGCCATCAATTCCAACGACCCGGTAATCTACGCAACCGCCTTTTATGCCTGTAACCCATGGGATAAAGTAGAGGGCAATGTTGAAGGTTTTTGTCGGGAAATTTCAGCCGGGCAATGGGCACAACGCGACCCGGACAATGGCATGGCGTGGTTGCGTGTCATGCAGTACGCAGCCAGCGCAAATAATCAGGTTGAACAGGATAACGCCATGTTTCGCCTGGCACAAGCAAAACTGTTTGATGAGCGCAGAGTCGGATTGCTACAATTGCGCGACAGCTTGAAATTAGCCGAAAAAAATGCTTCCGTCCAGCACGAACTGGCCAATGTAAACAACCTGGGATTAAGTCTCTACAATACGCTCGATTACCAACACCTTAATGATTATTGTGATCAGGCCAAGTTGAGTGATGCCAATCGCCGACTGGTTTGCAATGACGTTGCAAATAAATTGTTTGGTGATAAAACATTGATTGTAAATAATAGCATCGGTGCGGAAATCGGTGAGCGAAT
>CAMBDR010000183.1 GCA_945864765.1 Janthinobacterium lividum
AATTTTGATGACGCCAGGGCGCAAGCGGGTTTGCAGGCGCTGGCGCGGTTGTCGGAAATGACGCAGGTGATATTTTTGAGTCATCATGATCATATGTTGCCGATGGTGCGCGGGGTGTTTGGGCAGCAGGTGAATGTGGTGCGGTTGTAATCTTTACTTATAAAATCGATTTCAACACCAAACCCACAGCCACCAGCGCAGTAATGGCCCCAAACCCACGGCTCAAATGCGGCCCCGCCAAAAAACGGGCAAGCCAGCGCCCCAACAACATGCCCCCCAGCGTACCAGCACAAAACGGCAAACCAATGGCCCAGTTAAAATTACCGCGCATCGAAATCAAGCCCACCGTGCTGAGCGACACCAGCGCAATCACCGCCAAGGAGGTGGCAACAATCGATTTCATCGGCAAAGGGGTAAACCGCCGCAACACCGGCACCAACACAAAACCACCGCCCACGCCCAATAAGCCAGACAAAAACCCTGCCAACATCCCCATCAAGACAAAAGTTTGCACCGCCAGCCGTGTCCAGATAAAACGCCCGGTTTCAGGGTTGAGCTGGCAGGATACATCCTGCCGGGTGGCCGCCGAATTGATCTCGTCATCACTCTGCGCTTGTCGAAAACTGCGATACGCAACCACAAACAATACCAGCGCAAATATAAAACTCAAAGGTCGATTGGGCAAGCGCGCGGCCAGCCATAAGCCCACAGGTGAGACCAAAGCGCCCACGCAGGCCACCAGCAGTGCGGCCTTATAGCGTACAATACCTGCACGCAAACCCATGATTGCGCCCAGGCTGGCCGCCATACTGACACCCAGCAAACCAATCGGCCCGGCCTGCGCCATGCTCAAATGCGCACCAAACACCAATAAGGGCACCGCCAACACCCCGCCGCCAGCCCCGGTCAAGGCCATAATAATGCCGACAATAAACCCCGGTACCATCGCCATCATGTTAACGCGAGCTAAATACGACGATTAAGTCAAGTTCACGCTTTCCCGGCGCATCTGCTGGCATAATACGTTTCAGAGTTAAAAACACCCGATTGATTTGATTGCGTACACTGCCCGTCATAAAAAGTCCCATGATTATTTTATAGACCCACTATTTAAATACACTTACAGGAGAATGTGGCATGTCGCCCACCATTCAAACATTTTTCGATTCGGTCACCAATACCTTCAGCTATGTGGTGTATCAAGCGCCAGGGTCTGGCTGCGCGGTGATCGATTCGGTTCTCGATTATGATCCAAAATCGGGCCGCACCAGCCATAAAAACGCTGATTTAATCGTTAATTTTATTCGCCAACAACAGCTACAGCTTGAGTGGATACTGGAAACCCACGCCCACGCCGACCATTTTTCTGCCGCACCGTATTTAAAAGCCCAACTCGGCGGCAAAATCGCCATCGGTAACATGATTAAAACCGTGCAGCAAGTGTTCCACAAAATCTTTAATCTGGATGAACAAGTTCCCACCGACGGTAGCCAGTTCGATCATTTGTTTGAAGCCGATGAAGTATTTCAAATCGGCAATCTGCGCGCCACCGCCTTGTACGTGCCCGGCCACACGCCCGCCGATATGGCTTATCAAATTGGTGACGCCGTATTCATTGGCGATACTCTATTTATGCCCGATGTCGGTAGCGCACGCTGCGATTTTCCCGGCGGCAATGCGCAAACCTTGTATCAGTCGGTGCAAAAATTATTGGCGCTGCCACCCACTACCCGTTTGTTTATGTGCCACGATTATCCGCCAGCGCAACGCCAGGCTATCCATCAATGCACGGTGGCAGAACAACGTAGCGCCAATATCCATTTGCATGAAGGCATTAGCTGCGCCGAGTTTGTGGCCATGCGCACCACGCGCGACGCCACGCTGGACATGCCCACGCTGATTTTGCCGGCGATTCAAGTCAATATCCACGCTGGCCAATTGCCTGAACCCGAAAGCAATGGCGTGCGCTATCTGAAAATTCCGCTTGATTCGCTTTGATCTGGCCACTTTAATCTGGCCTTATTCTGGTCGCAGACGGCGACGCTCATAACGCCCGTGACGCAAATAATGCTCAAACGGGTTGTCGCCCGCTTGCGCCACGTCCGGGTTGGCGGCAAGGTATAAGTCCGGGTCAAATTCGTGCTCCCATTCGCGGGTTTCCGGGTTGGTGGCGGCAATAAAAGTGGGGGGAATTGGATGTCCGGCGTAATGATGCCTCATGGGCTCGCCGGTTTCGATATTCACCAATTCACGAAAATCGATTTGGCCGTAAAACGGGTCGGACAACATCGGCGTGTAATACGCACAATTTTCAAAGAAATAATGGGTCACTTGCGACCAGCGGGTCGCATCCCGATTGATTTGCGGGCTACCGCCATGCATTAAATTGGCGGCCCAGATCAGGGCCTGGCCTTTTTTGGCCAGAAACTGTTGCGGCTTGGCCCCATTGGCATCCACCAGCGCCTGCCACATATCCTGATACAGCGCCTGAGTCGGCTTTTGCTGCAGACCACTGACGCACTGGCCGATATGTTCATTGGTATAAATTGGCCAACGATGGCTACCGGGGTAGTAGAGCAGCGGCCCGTTTTCAGGCGTAATATCTTCCAGCGCCACCCATACGCCACACATAAAACGCTCGGGCATGGAACTGAAATGAATTGAATCGGTATGAAAATGTTGTTGCGTGCCAACCGGGAAGTTCAGGGTTTGAAATGGCATGACGCGCTTGCCATACAACCGTGTCAGTAAAGCCAGAATCAGCGGATTACAGGCAATTTGCTTGACCTGCTGGTTGAATTGCCAGGCATCCTGTAAGCGCAAACTGCTGTTTGTCCCCTCGCGATATTGCTGCCAATCATCCGCTTCATAGCGCGGCTGCAAATCTGCCTTGATCGATTCGGCCATCGCTTCAAACTCCGGCTCGGGAAATTCAATCACGGCAAAACCCTGGGTGCGCAATTGCATCGCAATCGCATAGGTGGTCGGGGCAGCATCGGCAAACAAGGCGTCAAAAAAAGGGGATTCGATACTGGGCACCCCTGGCAAGGGGTTGACAAAGGCGGCGCTATTCATCGGCTATTTTTTCTATTAAATAAAAAAGACAATCCCAATAAAAAAGGCAATCCGAAGATTGCCTTTTTTCAAACTTGACTAGCGCCAAACACCCATTTTAATCATCTGATTCAATTGGCAAGTTAGTAGCGCTAACAAAGCGAATTACTTGGACATCGAAGCTTCGCCAGATGCCATTGCAGCAGCGGATGCTTTCTTTGCTTTCTTTGCCTTTTTAGCTGGTTTTGCAGAAGCATCGCCAGAAGCCATTGCCGAAGCGGCAGGAGCCGAAGCAGCAGCAGGAGCCGAAGCGTGGCTAGCAGCGAAAGCGGAAACAGCGAACAAACTGGCAACTAAAGCAGCGATAATTTTACTCATTTTAATTCTCCTAAACAGTGGGTTGGTGAAACAAATTTGAATTTAAGCCCTCCCATAACGAGGCCCACAAACACCTGGTTGACAGCGTTTCGAAGAAATTTCAAAAAAATTTCAAAAATTTTTTTCTCATTTCTTCACTGCTCCGGCAAAAATCGCCAGAGTGGCTATAATGTCATTTCTTTAGTTTTAATACGCATAGGATCACTGCAATGTCCCTGACGCCAGCTCGCTTTATCTTACTCACAATATTTTTATTTGGACAGGTTTCAGCCCACGCCACGCCCACCACGCCCAGCTCGGATGCACAAGTGCTCGAACGCTTACCGTTTAAACCCACTGATCCGGTTGCGCGCGAAATGGCCAACTTACGCACGCAATTGCGTAGTGATCCGAAAAACTTGAAAGTGGCCGTTCAATTGGCCCAGCGTTATTATGATTTGGTGGGCGAAGAAGGCGACCCGCGCTATTTGGGTTACGCGCAAGCGGCCTTGGCACCGTGGTGGGAGTTGCCTGCACCACCGGATGAGGTGCAACTGTTGCGTGCCAGCTTGCGCCAGTTTCGCCATGATTTTGCCGGAGCCATCGCCGATCTGGATGCGCTCATTGTGCGCAATCCCAAACATCCCCAGGCGCGCGCCTTACGCGCGGTTTTGCATATTGTGCAAGCGCGCTACAGCCAGGGCCGCGCCGATTGCAGCGCCCTGGGCGAACTGAGCAGCGAACTCATTACCACTGGCTGCGAAGCCATGGTGGATGGCATCAACGGCAAAAGCAGTAGCGCCTACCAGGAACTGCTGGCGGCGTTTCAGGACGACCCCAAAGCCAGTGGCGCGAATCAAATATGGGTTTTGATGCGCCTGGCTGAAATGGCGCAACGACTTGGTAAAACCAGTGCCGCGCAAGCCCATTTTAAACAAGCTTTGGATTTAGATATTCCCAATACCCTGCTGTTGGCGGCCTATGCCGATTTTTTACTGGATCAACAACGCATGGCCGAAATCATCACCCTGCTCAAAGATAAAACCCGCTCCGATACCTTATTACTGCGTCTGGTGTTGGCAGAACATAGCCTGAAACATGCGCAAGCGCAGCAAAATATCACCGTTTTGGCAAATCGCTACAACGCGGCACAAATGCGCGGCGATACCGTGCATCAGCAAGAAGAAGCGCGCTTTGCCCTGGCGATTGAAAACAATCCAAAAAAATCGTTGAAACTGGCGCAAGAAAATTGGAAGGTGCAACGCGAGCCGCGCGATGCCCGGGTCTTGTTGGAAGCGGCCGTCGCGGCCAAAGATGCGGCGGCAGCGCAACCGGTATTGGAATGGCTGGCGCAATCGCACCATGAAGATCCGATTATTCTGAATTTGGCGCGCCAGTTGGCACCACAAAAGACCGTGGGGAGTAAATGAAATGATTACCCTGCCACGCCCGACCTCGCACCACCTTTGGCCACACCTGTGCCGCCATCTGCGCCATTATTTATTGCTGTGCTTTTGCGGCTTGTTTTGTTACAAAGCGCAAGCCCACAAACCCAGTGATAGCTATTTAACCCTCAAAGTCGAGGGTCAGCAAGTTCAGGGCCAATGGGATATTGCCTTGCGCGACCTGGACTTTGCCATTGGCCTGGATGTGGATGGCAACGCCGAAATCACCTGGGGTGAATTGCGCTCCAGGCACCCGGACATTGTGGCTTATGCAATGTCGCGCTTGAAAATTGCCAGCGCCGACCAAGCGTGCCCGATTCAAGTAAAACAGCATTTGGTGGATGATCACACCGATGGCGCGTATGCCGTGATGCGCTTTGAAGCCGCCTGCCAAAACCGGATTGACAGCTTGCAAGTACAGTATGGTTTGTTTTTTGACATTGACCCACAACATAAGGGTTTGTTAAGGCTGGAATATGGCGACAGCAATAGTATCGGTATTTTTAGCCCGGAACAAGCACGCCAAAGCTTCAATTTGCAAAGCCCCAGCAAACTGCACCAGTTTTTTGAATATGGCCGCGAAGGCGTATGGCATATCTGGATCGGTTTTGATCATATTCTGTTTTTGCTGGCCTTATTATTACCTGCCGTGGTGGTGCGGGAAGAAAAGGTTTGGCAGGCCGTCAGCGCCTTCAAACCGGCTTTTTGGTCGGTGCTGAAAATTGTTACCGCGTTCACCGTAGCGCACTCGATTACCCTCACGCTGGCAACGCTGGGGGTGATCAGCCTGCCTTCGCGCTGGGTTGAATCAACCATTGCTGCCTCCGTGGTGATTGCTGCATTAAACAATATTTACCCGCTGTTTCGCGAACGGCGTTGGATGATGGCGTTTGTATTTGGCTTGATTCACGGTTTTGGTTTTGCCAGCGCACTGAGCGATTTAGGCTTGCCGCAGCAAACCCTGGCGCTGGCTTTGGTAGGCTTTAATTTGGGCGTGGAAACCGGACAATTGGCCATTGTGGCGGCATTTTTACCGCTCGCGTTTACCCTGCGCCATTCGTGGTTTTATCGGCGCGTGGTGCTATTCGGTGGTTCGATACTGATCAGTATTGTCGCACTGCTGTGGTTCATTGAACGGGCCTGTAATCTCAAGTTTTTACCATTTTAAGTATTGGACATTTATGTATCATGGAGAAAGATTCAATAGCATCAGCCACTTGGTGGGCGCGCTATTGGCAGTGGTTGGTACGGTGGTACTGGTGGTAAGCGCCAGCCGCCTGGGTGACCCTTGGCGCATTGTCAGTTTTAGCGTGTATGGCGTGATGTTATCGCTGCTCTATATTTGCTCGACGCTATATCACAGCAGCCGTGGCGATATCAAAATGACTCTGCAAAAATGGGATCATTGCGCCATTTACCTGTTAATTGCAGGCAGTTATACGCCCTTCACTTTGGTCACCTTGCGCGCTGGCTGGGGTTGGGCTTTGTTTGGTGTGGCATGGGGCTTGGCGGTGATCGGGATTGTGCAAGAAATTTGGTTTGCCAAGGGGGCACGCAACTTGTCCTTGGTGATTTATGTGGCTATGGGCTGGCTGGCCCTGGTCGCCGTCAAACCGCTATGGCAGACCCTGGGGTGGGGCGGTTTTGGCTTGCTGGCGGGGGGCGGTTTGCTGTACACGCTGGGTATTTTCTTTTATGCCACCGACCACAAGATAAAACATGGCCACGGGGTGTGGCATTTATTTGTGCTGGGCGGCAGTGCCTGCCATTATTTTTCCATCCTCTATTTTGTTGCGTGATTCGACCATGACCACGCTCCCCACCGCTTTGCGCGCCTCTTTTTCATCGCTGGCCATCCTTGCCTGCTCACTGGTCGCAACACAAGCCTTGGCCGAAGCACCGTATTCGTTTGCCAAAACACCAGGCAAGTTACCCAAGGATGTGGTGCCGATTCATTATGTCGTCCATTTACAGCCCAATTTGGCGCAGCAAGAGTTTAGCGGCGATGAAAGCATCGAGATTGAGGTACTGAAAACGACGCGCAAAATCATGCTCAATGTAGCTGATATCGAAATTGACGCAGCCAGCCTGGAAGGCAAAGGGCGTAGCGCACAAACACTGGTGCCGCAGATTAACCCAAGCCAACAAACCTTAAGCTTTGCCCTGGCGCAGCCCTTGAAACCGGGACGCTACCACTTGCGCTTGCGCTTTCATGGCAAAATCTACCAGGAAGACCGGGGTTTATTTAGCGTGCGTGATGCCAGTGGCGACCCCCATCGCACGGTGCTGGCCACCACGCTGGAGCCATCTGACGCGCGACGTGTGCTGCCCTGTTGGGACGAGCCCAGCTTTCGCGCCAAATTTAGCCTCAGTGTCGATGTACCGACCCGCTTTGGTGTCTGGTCCAACACGCCCGTGGTTAAAGACCTGACCCTGCCGGATGGCATGCATCGGGTTTCATTTGCCAGCACGCCCAAAATGGCCAGCTATTTGCTGGTACTGGTGGCGGGCGAGTTGGAACGTAGCAGCGTCACGCAAGACGGGGTTGAGCTGGGCATTATCGCGCAGCCCGGCAAACTGGCAAGCGGTGCATTTGCCAGCGCCAGCAGCCAGGCTTTGGTGCAGTATTTCAACCAGTATTTTGGCATACCCTATCCATTAAAAAAACTCGACCATATCGCCCTGCCCGGGACGATTCATGGTGCCATGGAAAACTGGGGCGGCATTGTGTATCACGAAAACCGCTTGCTGTGGGATGGCAAAATCAATGCTGAAGATAACAAGCAAGAGATTTTTAAC
>CAMBDR010000184.1 GCA_945864765.1 Janthinobacterium lividum
TCAAGTTTGGTTGGCAGCGGCCAAATCACCACCGCCGATGGCCGCACGTTTGAATTTACAGCGGAACTGGAGATTTCCCAAAGCGTCAATGTCAGCCAGATAAGCCAAGGGAGCCTGGACAATCAGGCCCCCATACCCGCTGCCAACGGCAACACCGGCATTACCGGCATTGGCGTTGGCCCCAACGCCACCTTCCCACGATCAGCAGGCCCCTCGGCACCAGGTTTGCCTGGCCTCAATCTGCAAGACTTGATCGACGCCAGCGACCGTTTGCTCGACTTGCTCACGCAAGCCAACGCCAATCAAATCAAGGCCGGCGCACCGTCCGCAGCCAATAACCCTGCTGATAACCTGATCAAAGATTTACTGGCCCAGTTGCAAGCACCGGAAACTACCGACCAAGACGAGCCAGCCCAGAAACAGCCCGCAATTTCAGGTCCGGCCCAGCCCGACTCCCGGCTGCGCGCGTATGAGCTGGCAGCCGCCTGATGCCCTGCTTTACCCAAAATTACCAATAAACAGCCGCCGCATGAGGCGAATTTTCATGCTTTCCATTTCATCGTCATCCAAGTGCATGCGCTCCAGATAACGGGCCGGAATCTCTTGCTCGTCCATAAAGCTGTTGAGCATCACGCGCATCAATTCCAGTGGATGCCCGACCGAGGTTTTCAACTTGCGCAAGGCGCGCACGATCACCACTTCGTCGTCGGTAAAATCGGTGCCAAACGGGAAATCGGGCAAGATGCCTTTTTCACGCCAGCCACGCAAGCGGGTTTCAATCATGGACGGTGAATTATGGCGCTGCGACTCTGGAATTTGATAATCCGCTTCGATCTTGCCGTTTTGCTTGGCCTGTTGCAGCAATTCATTCTGGAAGCGCGAATCGGCAATGGCCAGCATCCGTTTGACGCACTCGCTATCGATTTGGCCACGCAAATCAGCAATGCCATATTCGGTGATGACAATATCGCGCAAATGACGCGGAATCGTGGTTTGCGCATAGCTCCAGACAATATTCGACCACACTTTGGAGCGGCTGGCATGAGTCGAGCGCAACATCAAAATCGAACGCGCATCGGAAATGGCATCGGCCATCACCACAAAATTAAATTGCCCACCCACACCGCTGACCACGCGGCCGGAATCGAGGCTATCCGATGATGCCGCACCCAATAAACTCATCACCATGGTGGTATTGATAAAGCGCGCATGCCGCCGCTGCAACTTGGGCAGGCGCGCATCCTCGCCCAGGCTGTTGATAAAACTGATCCGGCTCATACCAATTTTTTGCCGCAACGCTGGCGTCAAGTCACGCAGGGCCTGGTAAAAATCGCGCGGCCCCAAATAAAAGCCGCCATGCATCATAATGCCGCGCTCAAGGCGCGTACCCAGGCAATGCTCGCCTATCGCCGCCAGACTGGCTGGCTCCACCACATTGGCCATCAAACCGGTCTCGCCCACTTGCAAACGGCCACTAATCCATTTCACTTGCGGTTTAAAGATGCCATAATGTTTGAGGAAATTCACATCTTCAATCCGCAGCAAGGGTTTGATTAAATCCGCTTGCAGCAAGGCCGAGAGCATGGCCAGATTGACTTCGGTGCCAATCTTCTTTTGATCCAATAAAGTTTGCAAACCCAGGTGATCAAACACTTCACGCCGGATCAAACCAGCCTTAATCAACTGCATAAAACCATTCACAAACATTTCGCTACAGCCATATAAGCCTTCGCTAAAGACACTGCTCTCAACCAGCTTCGGGATACCATCCGGAAACAAATCCCCAATCAGGGCTTGATACTGGTCGTTGTGTTGATCACGTAAAATCAAAGCCTTGGCAATTGCATCGCCCAATGAACCAATCCCGATTTGCAAGGTGCCGCCATCTTTCACCAGAGTGCTGGCGTAGGTGGCAATCGCATAATCCTGCAAGGACACCTTCATATTTGGCGGTGCAAATATTTGGTGCGTGCATTGCTGATCGGTCAGGACGATATCAAATAAATCCGGGCTGACCACCGCCTGGTTTTCCATAAACGGCAGTTCCAGATTGTGACAGGCGATTTTTAAAATCTGCCGCTCCGGATTGGTTTTCAATAAATCAAACAAATCCAGCGTCACATCCGGATTGCCCGAAAGCGATAAACGCTCGCCATCCACCGCCACCGCCTGCGCCAATACATTCACGCCCTGGGCGAACATATCACGCGCCGCATTGGTGTAGTTGCTATACAAAAAGTCTTGCTGCGCAACATCATTATTCAGATAATCGCCCGTTTTTACAAAAAACTCGATCACCCGCACATTGGCCGGCAGGCTGTTGCTACGGCGCGCCAAAACGTAATCCAGATCGGGGTAATCGCCAAACACACGCTCGACAAAGGGGTCAATAAAGCGTTTTTCCAGTTCACTACTGCCATGTGGTTTTTGCAGCGATAGCGCAGTAATAATGGTTAAATGCAGCGCCGGATTGGCCTGCACACGGTGGTATAAAGCATTCACCAAAGGGTTAGGCTTGCCAATGCCAAGCGGTATGCCGAGTATGATGCGGTTGCCGACCCGTTCTAAAATGGTATCGACCACGGCATCGATACGGTCAAACACTTGGCAAGATTGCTGTTTCATGATTATTCCTCAAACAAATAGGGTGCAATAGCGCTACATTTGAAAGCGCCGGATTGATGTAACAAAGGTGCAGCGCAAAACATTCAGCTACCTTAACATGCAATCCAAGCCCAAATAACAAGTCATGCATAAGTTTTGATGCAACGCAAACACAAAGCCTTTCTAACTGTTGCTTTGCATTAGCGTATCGCATTCCCCGTTCCTGTCGCACAACATTTGTCGAACTTCAGTCAAGCATAGGTCACCATCGGCTACAATAGCAAATTCTGCCGACTTCCAAGCAAAACTCGTGAACCTACCCTACCGTTTGATTGACCGCACCATCTGGATAATTTGGCTAACGCTCGCAGTCATGGTGCTAAGCCCCTGCTTGGCCGTTGCTGCAACGCCAAGCCCCACGCCAGCACCAGCAGCAGCACCCGTGCCGCCATCGTCCGCAGCGCAAAAACTCTACACTTCAGCCAAGCGTGATTTATTACAAATCCGGGTATTAGTGCGTAGTGGCCGTTCGAAAGCCTCGGTAGGCTCCGGTTTTTTGATTGGCAATTCCAATCTGGTGGTCACCAATTACCATGTAGTATCGCAAATTGCGCTGGAACCCCAAACCTATGTGGCGGAATTTATTGATACCGAGCAAAACGTCGGCAGTGTTGAATTACTTGCCGTGGACGTGATTCACGACCTTGCGGTGGTGCGCGTCAAGCGTCGTGGTAACGGCGTATTTATGCTGGCCGATTCTATGCTGACCGATTCCGAGCCCAACCTGATCCAGGGGCAATATTTATATTCAATGGGCAATCAGCTCGATTTGGGCTTTACCATTTCCGAAGGCACCTATAATGGCGTCATCAACCGCAGCCTGTATCCGCAATTATTATTTACCGGTTCGATTAATGCGGGCATGAGTGGCGGCCCGAATATTACCGCAGATGGCTTGGTCGCCGGGGTGAATGTAGCGAAACGACGCGATGGTGAGCTGGTGAGTTTTTTGGTGCCGGTGCGCTTTGTCAAACAATTGCTCAATACCGTGGCGCAGCAAAAAAAGACCCCTGCCGACTTCCAGAAGATTATCGGCCAGCAATTGCAGGCGCATCAGCAGTTATTGAGCGAAAAGCTGAAAGCCTTGCCGCTGCATTTCAAAACCCTGGGGCGCTACCCGGTGCCGGTATGGGAATCGGATCAAATGCGTTGCTGGGGCCGCTCGGACGAACAGGCTGACAATACCATTGCCACCGACACGGTAGAATGCCTGATGGATTCATCGCTGTTTATTTCAGAGCACTTACAAATGGGGGCCATTTCGCTGCGCCATCAATTGATCCAAAACCGACGGCTCAATGCGATCCGCTTCTCGCGGGTGGTGAGTGCATCGTTTAAAAATGAAGCCTTTGGCAACGCCCGCGACACCCGCGTATCGCCGCCGCAATGTCAGGAAATGTTTATCCAAAATGCCTGGTTGCCGATGCGTGCGGTGCTGTGCGTGCGTGCTTATCGGCAATTTCAGGGCTTATACGATTTTTCTTTGCTCACCTCCAGCACCAACCGCAGTTTAAGCAATTTGCAAAGCCGTTTTGATACTTTTAGCGTTTCGTATGACAATGGTTTGCGCATCAATAAGCTTTTGCTTGAAGCTTTGGGCAAAGGGAGCCAGCCATGATGGGGCCGTATTTTATTGAAGTGTTAAACCGCAGCCATCATGTGCTGGCGCGCTTTCGCCATACTGATTTACCGATTCGGATTGGGCGCGCCTATGACAACGATGTGATTCTGGATGATCCGCATATCGCGCCACACCATGCGCAAATTGAAGCCACCGAAAATGGTTTGCAGGTACGCGATTTGGGCAGCCAAAATGGGATTGAGTATGGCAAGCAAAACTGCAAGCAATTGCGTTTGGATGATGATCTGGTATTTCGCCTGGGGCACAGCCGCTTGCGCCTGCGCCAGGGCGATTACCCGGTGGCAGCGGAAAGAGTCGATTTAACCAATCATCATTGGGAGGGCTTACGCCCTGGCATGATGGGTTTTGCCTTGTTGACGCTGGTTGCGGTTGGCAAGCTATGGTTATTCAATACCGAGGAAAACACCGCCATCAATTATGCTTTGGCGCTGGCCACCATTTTGGGCGTGGCCATGCTGTGGGCCATGGGCTGGGCTTTATTAAACCGTTTAATTGACAGCCAGCCGCGCCTGGGGCGGCATGTCTTTATTGCAGGCTGCGCTTATGCGGCTTATGAAATATGGAACTTGCTCAGCACCACGCTGGGCTATGCGTTTTCACTCGAATTTTTGACCGCTTATTCCAGCTTAACGGTGAACGCCATCATCATCGTTGCGCTCAGCTACCACATCATCACCGTGGTGCCCCACTACCAACGCCGCGCCACGCTGGTGGGCTGGATGATGGTGGTATTGTCCTGGGGTTTTAATTTAATGGAAAACTACCAGCGCTCGGGCATTTTGGCCGATGAGCCGTATATGAGTCAAATTTTGCCGCCGGTTTTTCGGGTATCACCCAATCACAGTGTGGAGAGCTTTTTTGAGCGCGCCAGGCAGTTGCAGAAAAAGGCGGATGCGGAAGCGAAGAAGCCACCGAAGATTAGTGCGGGGGATGGGGAGGAGTAAAAAAATCTGCCACAGTGCTGTCTTTGAGCCAAAATCAAATATTTATCAATGACATTTACTTGATTCTTGATGTATCATAGGCCTACTCTTACCATTTCGAGGGCCGAACATCATGTCAAACCACCGTTGGTTGTTACTGGAAAAAATTCAGCAAGAACTCACTACCCCAGCCGATTTACCAAGAGGCTTGATGTCTGCAATGGTGGAACGGCTGGATGAAGCGCTACTCAGCCCTTCCCGTGCGCAACTGGATGCATTGGCTGAGCAATTTACGGGTTTATTTGAACAACTCGTTAAAATTACGCCGCCGGACATCGCTTTGGCGGCGCTCCAATCCAACCAACCCGAAAGCCCGGAACGGATTGGCTACACGCTGGGGCAGGTTGGCTTTGCCCAATTGCTGGCAGCCCAAGCAGCGGCGCGCCGGGTTGATGACAGTTTTGCCCCATTGCTGAACGATAGCCGTTACAAACCTTATGTTGATCTGCTGGCGGAAAATGAACTCACCGGTAAAGAGTTGGCCGCAAGAACTGCCGAGGTGGAAGAAACCGTCAGCCGAAAGCTTCGGTTTTTGCGAGAACAAGGCATCACCGAATTTCGCCGTGAAGGGACGAGGCTATTCAATTTTCTGACGCCGGCGGCACAGTCCATCATCAGTGAAAGAAAAGCCGCGCTGCGTGAGAATAGTGAAGATTCAATTGTGATCAAGCTCGATTTAGGGCATTTGAAAGATAAAACCCCCGCACAATTGCGCACCAGCTTTAATTTCAACAGCACACCCGCATCAGCCCAGGCAGCACAAAAATGAATCCAACCGAAAAAAACGGCGAAATCGTCACTTTTTACTCGTTTAAAGGCGGTGTTGGGCGCACCATGGCCTTAGCGAATGTCGCGTTTTTAACCGCGCTCAATGGCAAGCGGGTTTTGGTGATGGATTGGGATCTGGAAGCGCCCGGTTTAGCCTATTATTTTCATGGTTTACTCGATGCGCACGCCAGCAAAGCACTGGAAAACTCCCCCGGCATTCTCGATATTTTGTATCAATGGCAGACTGGCATTGCTAAAGCTGGCAACGATAATGAGCTAGCGGCACTCCAACATCGGTTCGAGCAAGGTGAGCCATTCCAAAATTGCGTGAGGAACCTGATCGAACCAGCACTGCTCAAGACCCATTTCCCGGAGGGTGCCTGCCTGGACATTATTGGCCCCGGTGCAAAAACAATTGAAGCCTTTGCCAACCAGCCCTATGAAGAAGCATTGGCGCAGTTTTCCTGGGCCGATTTTTTTGACCAACGCGCAGGTGGTTTTGCACTTGAACAGCTTCGGCGCTGGGCGAAACAGCATTACGACTTCATTTTAATTGATAGCCGCACTGGCTTGGCCGATATCGCTGGCATTTGCACCATGCAGATACCGGATACCGTGGCACTGTGCTTTGTGCTCAATCAGCAAAATATTGATGGTATCGTCAAAGTGGCAGCGGCCATTCATGCCAAACGTCCTGGCGAGATTGCGATACGTGCCGTGCCAATGCGAGTATCGCAACGGGATAGCGCAGAGAGCAGCGACGCGCAGGCCCGTGCATTGTCGGCCTTGCGACGTGTCACTGGCGCGGATGGGGATGCGGATACCATCAAAAAAGATATGAAGCGACTGGCGATTCCCCTGGTCGATCACCTGCCGTTTTCCGAAATCCTGAGTCCCTTTGCAGCAAAAGACCCCCGGTTTGATGTGCTGGCACAAAGCTACCTGCAACTGGCCCATAATTTACTGGGGTCGTCCTTGAGCACACTGGCCATTAGCGATGAATTAGTACAGCAGGTAAAACAGCGACGTCTGCCAAAGACCGCGACTGCGGAATACGTCATGTCACTTGCCGAAGCTGAACCCTGGCGCGCTTACGAGGAATTGGTGCAATTGATTGAAAGTGCCGAGCAGATAGTTAGCGGCGGCGGCGAGTTAGATTCCCAATACTTGGCTGCACTCGGCAACGTCAATGTAAAATTAGCAGACGATCCCGAAATAAGCGAAATGGAAAGCACAAACGAACACCTAAGCAGAATGAGAAAAATAATGCAGTTACAAGGCAAGAACATTCGAGCAAAAGTCCGCCGCCTCACGAATGCAGCCAAAATATCTGGCGAAGCACCGCCCGAAATGCCAGCAAAAACTGATGATGACCTGCCATGACCGATTCTTCTACCGACCAATCACCCGCCCAACTTTTTCTGGAGCTTTGGCACGAAGCCAAGGCAATGGCCAGTTATCAAAGACTCACCGCCATCACCAACAATACGAAATTCAATACAGCGATTAAACAAGCCTTAAAACACGATTCAGCCCAAACTGCTTACGACGCAACCACCGCTTTATTGGCTACCGGCCGAAAAGCAC
>CAMBDR010000185.1 GCA_945864765.1 Janthinobacterium lividum
ATTCATCCAAGGCCTTGGTCAGCGGCCATACCAAATAAGACATCACCGAGCGTTTACCAACCACAATTTCCGCGTTCAAGGTCATCCCCGGCAATAAACGATTCCGATCCCCCATCAACTTCAAACGCGGGTTCGCAATCGCGATGCGGCTCACATAGTAGGCATCCAAACCCGAGCCCGCTGGCGATTCGCGCCGAAACGCATCTTCACTAATTGAACTGACCTTGGCATGCAATAACCCATGTTTTTGAAAGGGAAAGGCATCGAGTTTGATATGCGCCACATCGCCCGTTTTAATATAGCCAACATCGAGCGAATCAATTTGCACTTCCGCTTCCAAATTCCCGCCAATGGGCACCAGGGTGAAAAAAGTCTCAGCCTCTTTCACCACCGAACCTACCGATAACTTGGCAATATCCAACACCACCGCATCCAAGGGGCTGGCCATCACCACCAATTTATGGCGTAAATTGGCCTTGATTAATTGCTCATTGAGGCCGCCAATTTCACGCGTGGTGGCCAATAATTCTTCGGTCAGCTTTTGCCGCCAACCTTTGTCAAAGGCTTGCCCGTCTGCTTCCAAGGAGGCCAATTCACTGCGAATTTCGGTTTCCCGATTGCGCGTCAACAACATATCGCGCTCGATTTCCAAACGCTTGTCTTGTGCCTCCAACAAACGCTGACGCGCACCGTATTGGTTGGCAACCAGTTTCTCTTGCATGAGTTCAATTTCACGCACCGTGCGCAGGCGCGCCCCCAGCACTTGCTGGTCGCGTAAATTGGTGTTCAAAGTCGCTTGTACACGAGCAAGATTTTCCTCTCCCTTGATACGCTGGGCGCGGTAGTTGGCTTGCCGCTCCAGTGACAGGCTATTTTGAATTTGCCGGTCACTGGCGTTTTTATCGGTGCCCGGTGTTACAGCGGTTTTATTATTATGGTCTTTGCCGTCATGACTCTTTTTCTCCGCATTATCGGGCAAGCGGGGCAAGCGGGGCAAGGGCAAAATCGGCGGTATGGTGCTGCCTTCGGTCACCACCCGCGCTTCAGTGCCATCCAATTCTGCACGCAAACCTTGCGCTTGCAATTCCAGCGTTTCCAGGCGGCCACGCAATTGCGCCTCATCCGCTTGCGCAAAGGTGGGGTCCAGCGTGGCCAACACCTCGCCTTTTTTCACAACCTGGCCAGGCCGCACCGCGATGCTTTTAATAATCGCCGTCTCCAGCGGTTGCAAAACCACATTAGGGGCCGGATTGACCAGGCGGCCATGCGCCACCACCACCCGTTCCACTTGCGAAAAGCTCGCCCATACCACAAAGCTGATGAATAGCAACACCAGAATATGGATAGTCAGACGCGCAAAAGGTGGCAACGGCGAGCGTTCCATTTCATCGGCATCGGGTAAGAATGCGATTTCCGCCTTGCCCTTGACGCGCCGACCGAACAATTTGCCGGGACTAAAGCGGCTTAGAGATGACTTGTCTGTTGGTTCCATAGCTGTTGGTAGGTTGAGCAACGTGTAAGAAGTTCTTCATGACGACCGGAATCCATCAAGCGACCATGTTGCATCACTAAAATGGCGTGGGCATTGACCAGCGTCGAAAGCCTGTGTGAAATCATCACCACCGTGCGCCCAACCGCAATGCGCGACAGATTGCGAATAAAAATTGCTTCGCTTTCCGGGTCGAGCGCGCTGGCCGCTTCATCCAAAATCAAAATTCTGGGTCGCCCCAGTAAAGAGCGTGCAATCGAGAGCCTTTGCTTTTGCCCACCCGATAAATTCGAGGCGTTTTCTTCCAGCATGGTGTCATAGCCTTGCGGTAGACGCTCAATAAATTCATCGGCCCCGGCAGCGGCGCAAACTTCAACAATTTCTTCAAAAGTGGCGTCCGGGCGGGTGGCGGTGACGTTTTCGCGCACGGTGCCACGGAATAAAAAGTTTTCTTGCAAAACCACGCCCACTTGCCGCCGCAAATGCGACAGTTCAATTTCACGCGCATCAATCCCATCAAAGCGCACAATGCCTTCTTGCACGCCGTATAGACCTTGAATCAGCTTGGTGAGTGTGGTTTTACCCGAACCACTCCGACCCACAATGCCTACCACCGCACCGGACGGAATCGTAAAACTGGCACGGTCCAGTGCGGTATTGCTGGCACCAGGGTAGCGGAATGTCACTTCATCAAAGCGAATTTCACCTGCCAATTGGGGCCGCAAGCCACCGGAGCCACTACGGCCTTCCGGTGGTCGGTTCATCACTTCGCCCAACATACGCACCGACAAGGCGGTTTCTTGATAATCATTGATCAAGCCCACAATCGCAATCAAGGGGCTCACTACCCGGCCAGAGATCATTTGAAACGCGATTAAGGCACCCACGGTCAAGGTTTGATCAAACACATCCTGTGCGCCGATCACAATCACGACCACGGGCAATAATTTACCCAATAAATCGGTAATTGCCCCACCCGTAATCTGGATTTTACCAACCCGAAAGTGCATGGCAATCGATTCGGCTGAGCGCTGATCCCAAATCCGGCGTTGGGTTGGTTCAATTGCCAGTGCCTTCACGGTGCGCATACCATGGATGGTTTCGACCAACATGGCCTGGCGTTTGCCTTCAGCGGTATACAATTCCTGCAAGCGGCGTTGAAAGATGGGAATCAGGGCTGCCACCACACAGGCAATCATGGCCGCAAAGGCCAATACCAACATCGCCAGTTTGACTGAATAGGTAAATAGAATCGGCAAGAAAATGAATAAGGCGGTCGTGTCCAAACCCGTCATAAACAAGCGCCCGGTCAGGAAGTTGCGGATTTTTTCCAATTGCTGCATATGGCGCGTGACCACACCGGCGCTGGTGGTTTCAAAATAATCGATGGGCAAGGAGAGCAAATGACCAAAGGTGCGGCGAGTTAAGCGCATATCGATTTTGTTGGTAGCCGACAGGGTCAGCAGTTGGCGCATGAAGGCAAACAGTGCTTCAAATATCAAGGCCATGCAGATCCCCACCGCCAATACCCAAAGTGTGGAAGCGCTTTGATGGATCAAAACTTTATCAATCACCAATTGAAAAAAGACGGGCGAAGCCAAGCCCAAGAAATGAATCGCCACTGCAGCAATGGCAATATCGCGAAAGGCGGCTTTTTGTTTTAAAATTTCTGGAATAAACCAGCGCAAGCTAAATGGTTGATTCGGGTCAGAGAGCGCATGTTGGCGCTTCATAAACACCACATCACCACGCCAACGCTGGCAAAATTCAGCGCGCTCGAGTACCACCACGGCGGCACGGTCAGATAAAGGATCGAGAATGGCAACCTTGCCCTCACCTTCATTGCGCACACCCACCACGATCACGGCACCGCCATCGGGGTAACGAGCCATGAGCGGAAACACCCCACCCTGCGCCAGCAAACCCTCCCAGGAAATAGTATCGACCTTGGCTTTGAGGCCGATGTCAGAGGCGATGGAAAGCAACTGTGCGGCACCTGGGTCTTCTGCCCTGAGCGCATAGTCATCAATCAACCGCTCCGGGTTGATTTGCAAGCCATGGTGCTGCGCAATTGCGGTTAAGCACTGAATGACGGTATGAGGAAATTTCGCTTGCATCGCAACTCATCATGAGAAAAGTTTTGGTCGATTAGCTAATCCATCAGTCTGGAATAGCCCCATTTGCAACCATTGTGCCATGCAGCCACAAGATGCATAAGGCAAAGAAAGCGGGGAAATTGGGGACTACTCTCGATTTGGGGCGGCGCAAATCATGATTGAACTTCTTAAGGTTGGACATTGACTGATATGGTATGATGGCCGCCACCATGTCCCCTTTCTGAAAAGCTTACAAACCCTTATTTTGTGATCATTCAGATAAAAACGCTGTCGAAAAGCTGTTTTTATAAAGTCCTTTTGAGTTTTATTTATGTTAAATTGGTTAAAAAGAAAATTTACAAAGTCCGAAAACCCTGAACCTGAGACCGGGACGGTGCAAATTGGTACGCTGGAGCGCTGTACCCAATTGAAAGAACAGGGCAATCAATTTCTGACTGAGGGACGCTTAAAGGAGGCTGAAAAATGCTATCGTCAGGCCATCAGCATCGACCCCAATTATGCTCATGCGCACAACAACCTGAGCCATGTATTGAAGCAGCAGGGATTGATAGAACAGGCCCAAAAAAGCGCACAAACGGCTTTATCATTAGACCCGAATCTGTTTGGCGCATTGTATCAACTGGGTACGCTGGCGCGGGATCAGGCGCAAATGGAAGGCGCGCTGAATTATTTTAACCGGGCATTGGGCATCAGGCCGGATTTCGAAGCGGTATACGATGATTTATTTGCCATCTATTTTGGGATGGAGAACTTTGAAGAAGCACAAAAAATAAATGATACCGCCCGCAATACCTTTCCTGAGAGTGCCAAGTTTCACTATAACGCGGGTTTGCTGTGTGCCCGGCAAAATGAATTTGAACAAGCTATTATCTGTTTGCAGCAGGCCTTGCAATTCGATTGTGACAATATTGAGATTATTTCGTTATTGGGGCGAGTGTTTGCAAGCCATGGCGATGCGGCAGCGGCGTTGGCGCATCAATTGCGCGCATACCAATTACAACCTGATTCAATTGAAATATCAGATCAATTAGCATCGGCTTATATCCTGAACCAGCGTTTGGATGAGGCAGTAAATTGCTATGAGCGAATTTTATTATCCCATCCTGATTTGGAAAAAATTCACCACCACCTTGGTTTGGCGTTAAGATCGTTAAAATTATACAAAAAAGCGGAGTTGAGTTTTCGCACCGCGATAAAAATCAAGCCGGACTTTGCTCTTGCTTATTGCGATTTAGCCAGTGTATTAAATTTAATGGGTGAATTTGATGCCGCTGAGTTCAATGCAAAGAAAGCCATCGAGCTTAATAAAGAACTTGAAATTGCATATTTTTATTTAGGAAATGCAATGCATTCCCTATTAAAGCATGATGAAGCAATACAGAGTTATCAACGCGCCATTGAAATCAAACCGGATTATGCAGATGCATATTGCAATATTGGTGTTATATATTCCGAATTAAACAATTTTGAAGCGACACATACCTGGTTTCAACGGACACTTGAGTGTGATCCTTTGAATCCGGGTGCACTTTTTAATTTAGGGATTCTGATTTCATCTTTTAGTCCGGCCTCATCACTGCCCTATTTTCGCAGACTCATACAAAGTAATCCCAATAATGACTCTGGCTACAACGGTCTATTTTTTAATTTATCGCATTGTGAAGACGTTTCGGCAGATGACTTATTTGACGAGCATATTTCTTTTGCGAACCAATTTGAATCGCCTGAACTTTGGCCGGAACATCATAATAGCCGCGACCCATCCCGGCAATTGCAAATTGGTTTTGTATCCGGCGATTTACGCACACATGCGGTGATGAAGTTTTTTGAACCTATCCTCGCATGTTTGGCGCAGTATCCTGATTTGAGTCTGCATGCCTATAATACTCACCATACTCTGGCCAAAGAAGATGAGGTTACCCGGCGGGTGAAAAAGTATTTTCAGCATTGGCATAATATCCCAACATTACTTGACAGCAATCTTTGCAAAAAAATTATGGATGATAAAATAGACATCCTGGTCGATTTATCAGGGCATACAGCGGGAAACCGTTTGCGAACCTTTGCCTTGAAGCCTGCACCGGTGCAAATTACCTGGATCGGTTATCCGGGCACCACGGGTTTGCAGGCCATGGATTATCTTTTTTCCGATAAATATTTTACGCCTGATGGCATGCTTGCCTCCCGGTTTACTGAAAAGCTGGTTTGCTTGCCTTCAACTCCGAATTTTTCACCGCAGAAAAATACGCCTGATGTGAACCTGTTGCCAGCCCTGAGTAATGGCTACATCACTTTCGGCAGTTTTAATCGATTAAATAAACTCAATGCCTCAGTCATTGCACTGTGGGCGCAACTATTACGTGCCATACCAACTTCACGTTTGCTTGTGTATGGAACGAAAGAGGGCCGGCCAAATCCCATCATTCAATGGTTTGAGAATGAAGGAATCGACATGGACAGAATCATTTTTTATCCCAACGGTGACACCGCGAACTATTTAGCAAGCCACAACAAGGTTGATATTTGCCTTGACAGCTTCCCCTACACTGGCGGCACCACCACCAAGGACGCATTGATGATGGGCATTCCTACATTAACCTTACCTGGCACCACACCTGTCAGCCGGATGGGAGCTGCCATATTGGGGGCAGTTGATCTGACAGCCTTCATCGCCACGGATAAAGAGGATTTTGTCAAAAAAGGCGTGGCATGGTCAGCCAATATTTCCGAACTTGCCCGTATCAGGGCCGATATGCGGACTCACTGCGCCTCCTTTTCCAACCAAAACCCTGAACAAATTGCCGCCAGTATTGTACAGGCATTTCGCATTATGTGGCAGCGGTGGTGCGATGGCTTGCCAGCGATTGCTTTTGATGCTGAAACTGAAAAATAATATAGAAACAATACTTTACAACTATTTTTTGAGCTTGACTTATGTTAAATTGGTTAAAAAGAAAATTTACACAATCCGAAAGCCCTGTGCCTGAGGCTGGAACTGCGCAAATGAGCGCACTGGAGCGCTGCGCGCAATTGAAAGATCAGGGTAATGAATTTTTAACTGCGGGGCAGTTAAAGGAAGCTGAGAAGTGTTATCGTCAAGCCTTAACCATCGACCCCAATTATGCACCTGCCCATAATAATCTGGGCCATGTATTCAAGCAGCAGGGATTGATGGAGCAAGCAAGAAAAAGTGCGCAAACCGCTTTGTCTTTGGAACCAAATCTGTTTTCGGCATGTTATCAGCTAGCTATGCTGGCGCGGGATCAGGGGCAAATGGTGGATGCACTGAAATATTTTAATCGGGCCTTGGAAATTAAGCCGGATTTCGAAGCGATTTACGATGATGTATTTTCCATCCACTTTCAGAACGGTGACTTTCAAGAAGCAAATAAAATCAATGCTCAAGCCCTGAATAACTTCCCTGAGAGTGCAAAATTTCACTATAACGCCGGGATGCTGTGTGCCCGGCGGAATGACTTTAAACAAGCCATCGTCTGTTTGCAGCAGGCTTTACAATTCGATTGCGAAAATATTGAAATTATTATGATGTTGGCGCGGGTGTTTGAAAGCCATGGCGATACCACATCAGCCAGCACGCATTTTTTGCGTGCATATCAATTGCAGCCGGATTCAGCAGAAATTCATGCGCAATTGGGCTTTTATTATCTCAGGCAAAAAGAAGTAAGTTCTGCCATCACTTCGTTTGAAGCGGCCTTAAAATTAATGCCCGATTCATTTGAAATATTTGATCAATTAGCGCCTGCTTATCTCCAGGATCAGCGTTTGGACGACGCGGTAAATTGCTACGAGAGGATTTTGTATTTACACCCTGACCTGGAAAAGATTCACTATAATCTTGGCTTGATTTTAAACACCTTAAAAATGTATGATAAAGCGGAGTTAAGCTTCCGTGCGGCGATAAAAATAAAACCGGACTTCGCTATGGCTTATAGCGATTTATCCAACGTATTATGTTTGATGAACGAATTCGATGCTGCCGAATACAATGCAAAAAAAGCGAT